>JBAVIQ010000527.1:0-3597 GCA_049687035.1 Steroidobacteraceae bacterium | reverse complement strand
ACAGGAAATTCGCCGCCATTTTTGCTGGTTGCAGGGGAAGCTGAGCGCGGACCTCGCGGCCGAGGCCAAGCTGCTGACCAGCGAACTCGAGTTCCGCACGGCCGACGAATGCCTGCAGTTGTTCGGGGGCGCGGGCTACATGGAGGAGTACCGCATCTCGCGGTGCTTCACGGACGCCCGGGTCTCGCGGATTTACGCGGGTGCCTCCGAGGTCATGAAGGAGATCATCTCCCGCGGCTTTGGACTCGACGACCGCAAGCTGACGTAAGTCCTTGAATTTCCGGCCCTCTCTCCGGCCCATGGCAGGATAGGGTCAGGGTTAGGGTGCTTGCGACTTCTCCCGGACCGCGTCCGGCCTCTCCCGCATGCGGGAGAGGTGCCCATGCTCGGTAGCGGTAAGAACGTCCCCCTATTACAAATAGTATTGCAGTGCCACAAAATTCACCGGTCTGGCGGCGCTTGTCCCAAGGGCGCGGCCCGCTACTCGGAACCAGATCCAGGGAGAGACTCATGCTGTACACGGGACCCGCCTTCAGCGTTGCGGCGCTGGGCGATGGCATCGTCGAACTCAAGTTCGACCTCGCCGGCGAATCGGTCAACAAGCTCAACCAGCTCGCGCTGCGGGACTTCGCGGCGGCGACGCAGGCGATCGCGAAGGACGGCAGCGTCAAGGGCGTCGTCGTGACGTCGGGCAAACCCGTGTTCATCGTCGGCGCCGACGTCACCGAGTTCGGCGCGATGTTCGCGGCGGGCGAGGAAGCCATCGCGAAGTCGGTGCTCGAAGTGAATCGCATGCTGTGCGCGTTCGAGGACCTGCCGGTCCCGACGGTCGTCGCCATCAACGGCGTGTGCCTCGGCGGCGGTCTCGAACTCGCACTTGCCTGTGACTACCGCGTGATGTCCACCGCAGCGTCGGTCGGTTTCCCCGAAGTGAAGCTGGGCATCTTCCCGGGCTTCGGCGGATCGGTGCGCATGCCGCGCATCATCGGTGTCGACAACGCGGTGGAGTGGATCTGCGCGGGCGCCGACAAGAAGGCCGATGCAGCTCTGAAAGACGGCGCGGTCGATGCGGTCGTCGCGCCCGAGCAGCTGCGTGATGCGGCGCTCTCGATGTTGCAGCAGTGCATCGCCGGCAAACTGGACTGGAAGGGCCGCCGCGCAACGAAGCTCGCGCCGATCAAGCTCAACAAGATGGAAATGACGATGGCATTCACGTCGTCGATGGCGGTGGTGGGCGCGCAGGCGGGCTCCAACTACCCCGCGCCGATGCTGGCCATCAAGAACATGCAGGAAGCGGCCACGCTCGGCCGTGACGCTGCGCTCGAGGTCGAGGCGAAGTACTTCGCCAAGGCTGCCATCACGCCGCAGGCCAACGCGTTGATCGGCGTCTTCCTCGCCGACCAGGGCGTGAAGAAGGCGGCAGGCGCCTGGGAAAAGAAGAGCAGGAAGGAGATCAAGCAGGCGGCCGTGCTCGGTGCCGGCATCATGGGCGGCGGCATCGCCTACCAGGCGGCCTACAAGGGCACGCCGATCGTCATGAAGGACATTCGCGACGACGCGCTCGCGCTCGGCATGAACGAAGCCGGCAAGCTGCTCTCGAAGCAGGTCGAGAAGGGCAGGATGACGCCTGCCAAGATGAGCGAGACGCTGAGCCGCATCCGGCCGACGCTGAACTACGGCGACTTCGGCAGCGTGGACATCGTCATCGAGGCAGTCGTCGAGAATCCCAAGGTGAAGAAGGCCGTGTTCGCCGAGCTCGAAGGTCTCGTGCGCGACGACACGATCATCGCGTCGAACACGTCGACGATCTCGATCAGCCTGCTGGCCGAGGGCCTCAAGCGGCCGCAGAACTTCGTCGGCATGCACTTCTTCAACCCGGTGAACATGATGCCGCTGGTGGAAGTCATCCGCGGCAAGCAGTCCTCCGAGGAGGCCGTGGCCGCGACCGTGAAACTGGCGAGCCAGATGGGCAAGACACCCGTCGTCGTGAACGACTGCCCGGGATTCTTCGTCAACCGCGTGCTGTTCCCGTATTTCGCCGGCTTCCACATGCTGCTGCGCGACGGCGCGGACTTCCTGGGCGTCGACAAGGCGATGGAGAAGTTCGGCTGGCCGATGGGTCCGGCGTACCTCATGGACGTGGTTGGCATGGACACCGCAGTGCACGCGGCGGCCGTGATGGCGGAAGGCTTCCCCGACCGCATGAGCCACGACTGGAAGAACACGACGCAGGTGCTGGTCGCGAACCAGCGCTACGGCCAGAAGAACGGCAAGGGCTACTACGTCTACGCGCCGGACAAGAAGGGCAGGCCGAAGAAGTCGGTGGACCCGGCGACGTACGACCTGCTCAAGGACGTGGTTGCGCCGCGCAAGGAGTTCACGCCCGAGGAGATCGTCGCGCGCTGCATGGTGCCGATGGTCAACGAGGTGGCGCGCTGCCTCGAGGAGAAGATCGTCGCCTCGCCGTATGAGGCCGACATGGCACTGCTCTACGGCATCGGCTTCCCGCCGTTCCGCGGCGGTGCCTGCCGCTACATCGACCAGACGGGCGTCGCCAACTTCCTCGCCACGGCCGACAAGCTCGCACCTCTCGGCAAGCTGTACGAAGCGCCGAAGCTGCTCCGCGACATGGCCGCCTCCGGCAAGAAGTTCTTCGGCTGACCACGGCCCCCACGGAATACACGGAGAGATCAAGATGAGTCTCAATCCCCGCGATGTCGTCATCGTCGATGGCGTCCGCACCGCCATGGGCCGCTCGAAGGGCGGCATGTTCCGCAACGTTCGCGCCGAGGTGCTCTCGGCCGAATTGATCAAGGCACTGTTCCGGCGCAACCCCGGCCTCGATATGAACGAAGTCGAGGACGTGATCTGGGGCTGCGTCAACCAGACGCTCGAACAGGGCATGAACATCGCCCGCAACTCGCTGTTGCTCGCCGGCCTGCCGCACACGGTCCCCGGTCAGACGGTCAACCGGCTCTGCGGTTCGTCGATGCAGGCGCTGCACACGGCAGCCGCGCAGATCATGACGGGGCAGGGCGACGTGTTCGTGATCGGCGGCGTGGAACACATGGGCCACGTCAACATGATGCACGGCATCGACCTGAATCCGTCCGCGTCGACGCAGTACGCGAAGGCGTCGAACATGATGGGCCTGACCGCCGAGATGCTGGGCCGCATGCATGGCATCACGCGCGAGATGCAGGACAAGTTCGCTGCGCGCTCGCACGCCAAGGCCTGGGAGGCCACCCAGACCGGCCGCTTCAAGAATGAAATCGTGGGCATCGAGGGCCACGATGCAATGGGTGCCCGGGTGCTGTGCGAGATCGACGAAGTGATCCGGCCCGAGACGACCGTGGAAGCGCTGGCTGCGCTGCCGCCCGCGTTCGATCCGAAAGGCGGCACCGTCACCGCGGGTTCGTCATCCGCGATTTCGGACGGTGCCTCCGCGATGCTCGTGATGAGCTACGAGCGTGCCAGGGCGCTCGGCCTCAAGCCACGCGCGAAGATCCGCGCGATGGCCGTTGCCGGCTGCGATCCGGCGATCATGGGTTACGGCCCGGTGCCTGCCACCAAGAAGGCGCTCAAGCGAGCCGGCCT
>JBAVIQ010000526.1:0-3283 GCA_049687035.1 Steroidobacteraceae bacterium | reverse complement strand
CCCCTAACCCCTTCCTCCCCTTCCTCCCTTCCTCCCTTCCTCCCCTTCCTCCCTTTCTCCCCTTCCTCCCTTCCTCCCCTTCCCATGACACCCGGCCTCTTCATCACCGGCACCAACACCGGCGTCGGCAAGACGGCGGTCTCCGCCGCGATCCTCCGGCTGCTGGCCGCGGCAGGCGTCCAGGCGGTGGGCCTGAAACCGATCGCCAGCGGCAGCGAGCGCAGGGGTCCGGGCGAGTCGCTCCGCAACGCAGACGCGCTCGAATTGCAGGCCGCCGCCCCGCTGCCACTACCCTACGAGAGCGTCAACCCGTGGTGCTTCGAGCCTGCCATTGCCCCGCACCTGGCGGCGGAGGAAGCCGGACAAGCAACGCCGCTCAGCTCTCTATTAGCGTGGTATGAGCGGGTTACGGTGGATGCGGAGTTCGCGTTGGTTGAAGGCGCGGGCGGATGGCGCGTGCCGCTGCACCCGGAAGGTTTCTTGAGCGACCTGCCCGAAACCCTCGGCCTCGACGTGATCCTGGTGGTGGGGACCACGCTCGGCTGCCTCAACCATGCCCGCCTCACCGCCGAAGCCATCCACGTCGCGGGCCGCTGCCGCCTGCTGGGGTGGATCGCCAACGAGATCGACCCCGGGTTCGAGCGCCAGTCAGCCAACCGGGCCACGCTCGAACGCTTGCTGGGCTCACCACCGCTGGCGATCGCTGCCTGGACGCCCGAGCGATCCGCGTTCGGCCATGCCGTCCTCGACATCAGCGGTGGCGTGCGCCTGCAGGAGACACTGCTGGCTGCCGTGCGGCGCTAGCTTGTACAGCGGAGAATCTCGCCCGGCAGCAAGAAACCGTCGTGTACAGGATGTTCGTCGCAGCGCAGCAAGGGTAAATTCAGGCTCCGTCTTTCTCCTGTCGCCGCGCTGCCCATGGTCGTTTCGACGTTCGAACCCCAACCCGCCGCCGAGTCCGGTCACCGGATCGAGCTGGCGCCGAACTGCTCGCTGACTCCAGAGTCCGCTCGCCGGTTCGTGGGCGGCCTGGCGCTCGTTACCTTCGGGACCGCAGGATTCTTCGCCTTGCAGGGCCTCTGGCCGATCCTGCCGTTCGCAGGACTGGAAATCGGCCTGCTCTGGTGGGCCGTCCGTGCGAGCATGCGCGTCGGCCGGCAACGTGAACTCATTCTAATTACCGACGATTCGGTGGTGATCGAGCGTCTGGGCCTCGCCCGACCTGACCGCACGGTATTTGCACGCCATTGGGCGACGGTTAAACTGCGCGACCCGCCAGCGGCGCAGCATCCGAGCCGGCTCGTCATCGAGTCGCACGGTCGAGCCTGCGAGGTGGGACGTTTCCTCACCGAAGAGGAGCGCATCGGCCTGGCCGGGCGTCTCCGCCAGCTGGTGGGCAAGTCGAGCGAATCCCCTGCGCTGCAGGCACGGTCCTGACGACCGGCTCAGCGCGCGGGTCGGGCCCGTTCTTTGCGGGCCGTGCCGGTCAATGACACGGGAGTTTCGTTAGTGCCAATGAAGATCAAGCGTGCCCTCGGGGCGATTTCGGCGACGGCCCTGGCCGCGTTGTGGTCGGTGCCGGCGTCGGCCGCCTGGACCCTGAACCTGCGCCAAGGCGTCACCGAACTGAGCCACGAGATCTACGGCCTGCACATGCTGATCCTCTGGATCTGCGTCGTCATCGCCGTGGGCGTGTTCAGCGTGATGATCTATTCGATCGCCACGTTCCGTAAGTCGAAGGGCGCCGTGCCGGCCACTTTCGAACACAACACCAAGGCCGAAATCATCTGGACCGTGATCCCGGTGATGATCCTCGTCGCGATGGCGATTCCGGCGGCGCGCACGCTCGTGAAGATCGACGACACCCGCGGCGCCGAGATGACGATCAAGGTGACGGGTTACCAGTGGAAGTGGCAGTACGACTACGTCGACGAAGGCGTCTCGTACTTCTCCACGCTGGCGCAGGCCAGCAACGAAGCCCGCCAGCTCGATTCGGGCATCGACGTGCACAAGGTCGAGAACTACCTGCTCGACGTGGACAACCCGCTGGTCGTCCCGGTCAACAAGAAGGTGCGCGTGCTCGTCACCGCTGCCGACGTCATCCACAACTGGTGGGTGCCGGACTTCGGCATGAAGAAGGACGCGATCCCGGGTTACATCAACGAGCTGTGGTTCAAGGCCGAGAAGGTCGGCACGTACCGCGGCCAGTGCGCCGAGCTTTGCGGCCGCGACCACGGCTTCATGCCGATCGTCGTGCGCGTCGTCGAGCAGGCCGAGTACGACAGCTGGCTCGCGAGCCAGAAGGCGGCGCGCCAGGCTGCGGCTGCACCCGCAGCGCAGACCGCGGCGGTGACGACGACGAATGCCATCGAGACGACGACCGTGCTGGTCGCGAACGCGGAGTAATCGATCAAATGAGCGCTTCCCAGACTCACGGCCACGCCGCCGCGCACGATCACCACGACGAGCATGGCCCGGCGAAGGGCATCATGCGCTGGCTGACGACGACGAATCACAAGGACATCGGCACGATGTACCTGATCTTCAGTCTCGTCATGTTCTTCATCGGCGGCGCGATGGCGCTGGTGATCCGCGCTGAGCTGTTCATGCCCGGCATGCAGCTGGTCGACCCGGGCTTCTTCAACACCATGACGACCGTGCACGCGCTGATCATGGTGTTCGGCGCGGTGATGCCCGCCACCGTCGGCCTCGCCAACTGGATGATCCCGCTGCAGATCGGCGCGCCCGACATGGCGCTGCCGCGCATGAACAACCTCAGCTTCTGGCTGCTGGTGGCGGCGTTCTCGCTGCTGATCCTGTCGCTGTTCATGCCGGGCGGCGGCCCCGCGGCCGGCTGGACGCTGTACCCGCCGCTCGTGCTGCAGACCGGCGACGCGTTCCCGCTCGCGATCTTCGCGATCCACCTCGCGGGCGCCTCGTCGATCATGGGCGCGATCAACATCATCGTCACGATCATGAACCTGCGCGCGCCCGGCATGGGCCTGCTCAAGATGCCGCTGTTCGTCTGGACGTGGCTGATCACCGCCTACCTGCTGATTGCCGTGATGCCGGTGTTCGCGGGCGCCGTGACGATGCTGCTCACCGATCACTTCTTCCACACCACGTTCTTCGCGGCGGCCGGCGGTGGCGACCCGGTGCTCTACCAGCACATCTTCTGGTTCTTCGGGCACCCCGAGGTCTACATCATGATCCTGCCCGCGTTCGGGATCGTGTCGGAGATCATCCCGACGTTCTCGCGCAAGAAGCTGTTCGGCTACGACGC
>JBAVIQ010000525.1:0-9660 GCA_049687035.1 Steroidobacteraceae bacterium | reverse complement strand
GCGGAAAGGCAGACACGCTCGCCGGAAGAAGAACGGGACCCCGTCCTCCGTTGCCGGCGCCTGAGCGGCTCGTCGGGCCAGAACGAAAAGCGGCCAAAGCGGGTGTTCTGCAGGCCCGACGATCCGCACGGCGCACGCAGCCGGACGGATGCAGAGGCTCTCAGCGTCGGGGTGGGGTGCGCGCTGCGACCGGCCAGGAGATCAGCCCTCACTGGCGCTTGCGCGCGAACTCTCCGACGAAAGTGGGAGAGTTGGGTGTGCAGGTTCAGGCTGCCCTGCCCTCGATGACGGCGCTGAAGTGGGACACGCAGCGCCGGCAGGCTGCGTGCTCGTCGACGACCTTCTCAACGTGTGCCTGCGCCGTGCGACCTTTTCCGCCCTAGCGGAAAAGGCGCTCAGGCGCGGTGTGTCCAGCGATCGTTCCGGTCCTTTTTCCAGCGAGCGTGTCTGCCTTTCCGCTCGCTGGAAAAAGGGACCGGAACGGTCGCCCGGGACTCTCAACTGCGCTGGCTGACGACCTCCCCCGCCGACGCGGGAAAGGTTACTCGAGCAACGCAGGCTCATCCGCGCTGCGAGTCTCGATCTTCAGCGAATCGTCCTCGCCGACGCTCACGAAGGCATGCCCCCCATGCTCGAGGCTGCCAAACAACAGCTCTTCCGCGAGCGGCCGCTTGATGAACTCCTGGATGATGCGAGCCATCGGCCGCGCTCCCATCTTCGGGTCGTAGCCACGCCTGGCGATCCATGCACGCGCGTCTTCGCCGATGTGCAGCTGTACTCCTTTCGTCTCGAGCTGCGTCTCGACTTCGACCAGCAGCTTGTCGACGACGCGCTGGATCGTCCGCTCGTCGAGCGGCGCGAACTGCACGACCGCGTCGAGGCGGTTGCGGAACTCCGGCGCGAACATCCTCTTGATCGCTTCCATGCCGTCACTCGCATGGTCCTGCGTGACGAAGCCGACAGACGCACGGTTCATGTCCGCGGCACCCGCGTTGGTCGTCATGACGATCACGACGTGGCGGAAGTCCGCCTTGCGGCCGTTGTTGTCCGTGAGCGTACCGTGGTCCATGACCTGCAGCAGCAGGTTGAACACGTCCGGGTGCGCCTTCTCGATCTCGTCGAGCAGCAGCACGCAGTGCGGGTGCTTGGTGATCGCCTCCGTGAGCAGGCCGCCCTGGTCGAACCCGACGTAGCCCGGAGGCGCGCCGATCAGCCGCGACACCGTGTGCCGCTCCATGTACTCCGACATGTCGAAGCGCACGAGTTCGACGCCCAGCGTCAGCGCAAGCTGTCGCGTGACCTCAGTCTTGCCGACGCCCGTCGGTCCGGCGAACAGGAACGAGCCCACCGGCTTGCGCTGGTCGCCGAGGCCTGAGCGGGCCATCTTGATCGACGACGACAGCGTGTCGATCGCCTTGTCCTGACCGTAGATCACGAGCTTCAGGTTGCGCTCGAGGTTCTTCAAGACGTCGCGGTCGTTGCTCGACACGGTCTTTGGCGGGATGCGCGCGATGCGCGCGACGACGTCCTCGATCTGCTCGACCGTCACGAACTCGTCACGCTGGTCGATCGGCTTCAACCGCTGACGCGCGCCCGCCTCGTCGATCACGTCGATCGCCTTGTCGGGCAGGTGCCGGTCGTTGATGTGGCGGGCAGACAGCTCGGCAGCTGCTTTGAGTGCCTCGTCAGCGTACTTGACGCCATGGTGCTCCTCGAAACGCACGCGCAGGCCGCGCAGGATCTCGATGGTCTCCGGCACCGTGGGCTCGACCACGTCGATCTTCTGGAAGCGGCGCGTGAGCGCGTGATCCTTCTCGAAGATGCCGCGGTATTCCTGGTACGTGGTCGAACCGATGCAGCGCAGTTCGCCGTTCGCGAGCGCAGGCTTGATCAGGTTGGACGCGTCCATCACGCCACCCGAGGCTGCGCCCGCGCCGATCACGGTGTGGATCTCGTCGATGAACAGGATCGCGCCCGGCTGCTTCTTGATCTCGGCGAGCACGCCCTTCAGGCGCTTCTCGAAATCCCCGCGGTACTTGGTGCCGGCAATGAGCGAGCCCAGGTCGAGCGAGTAGACGGTGCTGTCCGCCAGCACGTCGGGCACCTTGCCCTCGACGATCATGCGCGCCAGGCCTTCCACCAGCGCGGTCTTGCCCACGCCCGCCTCGCCCACGTACAGCGGGTTGTTCTTGCGGCGGCGGCAGAGGATTTCCACGGTACGCTCGATTTCGAGCGCGCGGCCGATCAGCGGATCGATGCGGCCTTGCTGCGCGAGCTTGTTCAGGTTGGTGGCGAACTTCTCGAGGGCCGAGGCGCCGTCCGCGTCGCGCTCCGATTCGGTCTGCGCCGGCGCTTCTTCAGCGGAGCCGCGCGCGTCCTCGGACTTCGACAGCCCGTGGGAGATGTAATTGACGACGTCGAGGCGCGAGATCTCCTGCAGTCCGAGCAGGTAGGCCGCGTGCGAGTGCTTTTCGCTGAAAATCGCGACCAGCACGTTGGCGACAGCGACTTCCTTCTTGCCGCTCGACTGGACGTGGAACACGGCCCGCTGCAGCACACGCTGGAAACCCAGCGTGGGTTGCACTTCGCGGTCGTCGTCCTGCTTGAGGCGGGGGGTGGTCTGGTCGACGAAGTCCTTGAGTTCGTTGCGCAGGCGCGTGGCGTCGGCCCCGCAAGCGCGCAGGATTTCGCGGACTTTCGGGGTGTCGATGATGGCAAGCAGCAGGTGCTCGACCGTCATGAATTCATGCCTGGCTTCCCGGGCGCCCTGGAAGGCCTCGTTCAGGCAGATCTCGAGTTCGCTGCTCAACACGGCTTCAGGCCTCTTCCATGGTGCAGAGTAATGGGTGCTGTTGCTGCCGGGCGTAGGTCGTGACCTGCGCAACCTTGGTTTCCGCGATTTCGAAGGTGTACACGCCGCAAACCCCCTTGCCCTTGGTATGGACCTCCAGCATCACCCGCGTGGCCGTGGTGCGGTCCAACCCGAAAATGTGTTCAAGCACGTCCACCACGAATTCCATCGGGGTGAAGTCGTCGTTCAGGAGCACGACCTGGTAGAGGGGTGGTCGCTTGGTCTGCGGCCGGGCCTCCTCCACGATCAGACCGTGGCCCTGCTGTGTCTGTTCCTCGCTCATCGCCCGCCTGAGTCAACCGAAGGTCCTATATAGGGCCACCCCCCCTCCCTGACAAGCAGCGGGGCTGACTTCGTGAGATTGGTACCGGACCGCCCAAAAAAGAGAGATGGTCATCCGTATGACACGCAACTGCCTTGAGAGCCTGTCGTCCAAGTCCGTATGATGCCGTATCCCGTGGAACGGCCTTGCCGGACGGCCACTTACCAGAGAACTGATGCAATTGCCCCTGAGCCTGAATGAGCGTTTTGGCCGAATCGCCGCAGTCGCGCAGGGCGCCAGGGCCGATGGGTGGCAGAAGCTCCTGCCGCTGGCCGTTGCCGCTTTGCTGGTGGTCCTGCTCGCCTGGCAGCTGGTACAGCTTACATGGGCCCTGCTCGGGGCAAAGACCGGCGTTGCAACCACGACGAATGCTCCTGCCGTCGTCGGGCCGCCCCCGGCCCGCGCCGTGGATGTGGGCGCGATCGTCAACGCCCACCTGTTTGGCGAGGCCAATGCCCCCGCCGCGGGCTCGACCGACCCGAACGCCGTGGCGGCCTCGCAGATGCCGCTGGTGCTGGTCGGCACCATCGCCAACACTGATCCGACGCTCGGGTACGCCATCATCGGCGAGAGCGCGGTCGCCGCGAAGGTGTACGGGGTGGGCAAGACGATTACGGGCGGCACCAAGCTCCATTCGGTCTACCCCGACCGGGCGATTCTCGACCGGGGTGGAAAACTCGAGGCACTGTTGCTGCCCAAGAAGTTCCAGGGGGGTGGCCTGTCCGCCGGGCCGCAGGCCGGCGCCAACCCAGACGACCCGTTGCTCGGCGAGCGGCTGCGCCAGCTGGCGGCGAACAACCCGGCGGCCATTACGGATATCCTGCGTCCACAGCCCGTCTTTGCGAACGGCCAGCAACGCGGTTACCGCATCTACCCGGGCCGCAACCGGAGCCAATTCAACCGGCTCGGCTTGCTTCCCGGCGACCTCGTGACGGCCATCAACGGCACGCCGCTCGACGACGCGTCGCGCGGCATGGACATCCTGCAGACCATGAACACCGCCTCGGCAGTCACCATGACGGTCGAACGCAATGGCGAAACGGTCCAGGTCAACGTGAACAATGCCCAGATCGCCGCAGACGCGGCGGCTGCGGCGGCCCAGCCGGAGGCAATCCCGGTCAATGAAGTGCCGGGTCAGCCCGGTGACTCCGCGGAGTGACGATGAAGCACAAGCTGTTCCAACGATCCACGCGGCTGGCCGCACTCGGCCTCGCCCTGGTGCTGGCAGTGGGAACCTTCCCCACGTCCGCCGGGGCGCAAGCGCAGGGCATGATCACGCCCAACTACAAGGACGCCGATCTCTCGCAGATCATCGAGGCGGTCAGCGCCGTGACCGGCAAGAACTTCATCGTCGATCCGCGCGTCAAGGCGCAGGTGACGATGCTGTCGTCCACGCCGATGACGCCGAACGCGTTCTATGAGGCGTTCCTCTCGATCCTGCAGGTGCACGGCTTCGTCGCGGTGCCCTCGGGCGACACGATCAAGATCATCCCCGATGCCAATGCCAGGCAGGTGCCGGCCAACGACCTGCCCAATCGCGTCAGCGCGACGTCCGATGAAATCGTCACGCAGGTGGTCGCGGTCAAGAACGTGAGCGCGGCGCAGCTGGTGCCGATCCTGCGCCCGCTGATCCCGCAGTACGGCCACCTTGCGGCCTACCCCGCCTCCAACATGCTGATCATCTCGGACCGCGCCTCGAACGTGAACCGGATGATGCGCATCATCCAGCGCATCGACCAGCAGGGTGACGAGGCGGTCGACGTCATCCAGCTGCAGCACGCGAGCGCGGCGGAAGTCGTGCGCATCGTCAACAGCCTGTACGCGGGTGCGGGCGCAGCGGGCGAAGGCGCCGGCATGCCGCAGGTCAGGATCATCGCCGACGAGCGCACCAACAGCGTGCTGATCAGCGGCGAAACGTCGCAGCGGCTGCGCCTGAAGACGCTGGTCGCACACCTCGACACGCCGCTCGCGACCGGCGGCGACACGCAGGTGCGTTATCTGAAATACGCCGACGCCGAGAAGCTGTCGCAGAAGCTGCGTGAACAGATCCAGGGCATCGCGGCCGCGGCGATGCCGGCGGGTGCGGCAGGCGGTGGCGCAGCTGCACCGACGCTCTCGAGCAGCGGCGGCGACAAGAGCGTCAGCATCTGGGCCGAGCCACAGACGAACGCGCTCGTCGTCACGGCGCCACCGAAGGTCATGCGCTCGATCATGGCGATCGTCGATCGCCTCGACATCCGCCGCGCGCAGGTGCTGGTGGAAGCGATCCTCGTCGAGATGTCGGCCGACAAGGCGATGGACCTGGGCGTAAACTGGCTCGTCGCCGATACCGACTCCGAAGGCCGCTCGCTGCCGGCGGGCGGCTTCGTCCAGCCCGTGGACGGCACGGGCATCGGCCAGATCATCCAGGGCATACTGAAACCCGAAGCGATCGCGGGCCTGCCGAGCGGCCTGACAATGGGCCTCGGCCAGGTCGTCACGAGCGGCACGAGCTGGGCGGCACTGATCCGCGCCGTCGGTGGCATCGGTAACACGAACATCATCGCGACGCCTTCGATCGTCACACTCGACAACGAAGAAGCCGAGATCAAGATCGCGCAGGAAGTGCCGTTCGTCACCGGCCAGTACACGAGCCAGGGCGTAGCCGGTCCCGGCGGGCAGGTCAACCCGTTCCAGACCATCCAGCGCGAGGAAGTCGGCAACATCCTCAAGATCACGCCGCAGATCAACGAAGGCAGTTCGGTTCTGCTCAAGATCTCGCAGGAAGCATCGAGCATCGCGGCGAGTTCGCAGCAGGTCAGCACCAACGACCTGATCACCAACAAGCGCACGATCACGACCAACGTCATGGTCGAGGACGGCGGCATCATCGTGCTCGGCGGCCTCATCTCCGACGAGGTGCGTGAGAGCAACTCGCAGGTGCCGTTCCTGGGCTCGATCCCGATCATTGGCGAGCTGTTCAAGACGCGCAGCGTCGACAAGGTGAAGACCAACCTGATGGTCTTCATCCGCCCGCGCATCCTGCGCGACGGCACCGATTCCGCCATCGAGAGCAACGCCAAGTACAATTACATCCGCAAGCAGCAGCTTGACCGCAACGACGGTCGCGTGCCGCTGATGCCGAGCGAGCGCCAGCCGACGCTGCCGCCGCTCGAACAACTGGTGCCGCCGGAGTTGTTGAATCCAGCCCGTCAGGCCGTTGCGCCCGGCGCAACCGCGGCTGAACGCATGCAGGGTTCGAGCTCGGGCAGCCTGGTAAGCGAACCGACCACGACCGTGACCGAACCGGCGGCGCCCACGACGCCGTTCGGCGCTCCCGCGACAACGCCGCCCCCGCCGCCGCCACAACCGCCTCCCGGAACCAATCCGTGAGCACCACGACCACCGACGAAGCGATCCTGGCTGCAGCCGGCAGGGTCACCGACCCCGTCCGCCCGCTGCCGTTCGCATTCGCCAAGCGTCATGGCGTGCTGGTCCGCGACATTGCAGACGAGAGCGCCGACGTGGTCGTCCGCGACGGCGCGTCGCCGCTCGCGCTGGCGGAGGTTCGGCGGCACCTGCGCCGTCCGCTCAAGCTCGAACGCGTCAACGTCGAGCGCTTCGACCTGCTGCTGCGCGAGGCCTACGAGGCCGGCTCCGGCACCACGATGGACGCGATGGGCGGGCTCGATGAAGAAACCGACCTCGCCAACCTCGCCCAGGACATCCCGGAACAGTCCGACCTGCTCGAGAGCGAGGACGAAGCCCCGGTCATCCGCCTGATCAACGCTCTGCTCACGCAGGCGGTGAAGGAGAACGCGTCCGACATCCACGTCGAGCCGTTCGAGAACCGGCTCGTGATCCGCTTCCGCGTTGACGGCGTGCTGCGAGAAGTGCTGCAGACCAAGCGCGCGGTCGCACCGCTGATCGTCTCGCGCATCAAGGTCATGTCGCGGCTCGACATCGCGGAAAAGCGCCTGCCGCAGGACGGCCGCATCTCGCTGCGCATCGCCGGCCGTGCGGTGGACGTCCGTGTCTCGACCATTCCGGCGGGTCATGGCGAACGCGTCGTGCTGCGCCTGCTCGACAAGCAGGCCGGGCGACTCGACCTCAACTCGCTCGGCATGGACACGGTGGCCCAGAACCACATCGACGAGCTGATCCACAAACCGAACGGCATCCTGCTCGTCACCGGTCCCACGGGTTCGGGCAAGACCACCACGCTGTACGCGGCGCTCGACCGTATCAACGACCGCACGCGCAACATCATGACGGTCGAGGACCCGATCGAGTACTACATCGACGGCATCGGCCAGACGCAGGTCAACACCCGCGTCGAGATGACCTTTGCGCGCGGCCTGCGCGCGATCCTGCGCCAGGACCCGGACGTCGTCATGGTCGGTGAAATCCGCGACCTCGAGACTGCGCAGATCGCGGTGCAGTCGAGCCTGACGGGCCACCTCGTGCTGTCGACGCTGCACACGAACACCGCCGTCGGCGCGGTCACGCGACTGCGCGACATGGGCATCGAACCGTTCCTGCTCGCCTCGTCCGTCATCGGCGTGCTGGCCCAGCGCCTCGTGCGCGTGCTGAACCCCGCGACGCGCGAAGCATATACGGCCGGCGAATACGAGCGCCGACTGCTCAACCTGCCCGACGACGCGCCCTCGCCCACGCTGTACCGCCCGCATCCACGCGACCCCAGCGGCGGTTACCGCGGCCGCACCGGCATCTACGAACTCGTGATCATCGACGAACACATGCGCGCGATGATCCACGACGGCGCTTCGGAACTCGAACTCGAGCGCTACGCCCGCACGCGGACGCCTGGCATCCGCGACGATGGACGCGCCAAGGTGCTCGCCGGCGTGACCACGATCGAGGAAGTCCTCAAAGTCACGCGCGAGGACTGACGGCGCACCATGGCGGCTTTCCTGTACGTTGCGGTCGACGCGGGTGGCCGGGAGCGCAAGGGCGTTCTCGAAGGCGACACCGCGCGCCAGGTGCGGCAGTTGCTGCGCGAACAGGCGCTGCTGCCGGTCTCGGTCACCGAGGTCGTCGGTGAGCAGAAGCAAGCGGCTGCCGAAGGCAGCTCCGGCCGCCAGTTTTCGTTCAAGTTTCAGCGCGGGTTGAGCGCGTCGGACCTCTCGCTGATCACCCGTCAGCTGGCGACACTGGTCAAGTCTGCGCTGCCGCTCGAAGAGGCGCTGCTCGCGGTTTCGCAGCAGACGGACAAGCCGAAGGTGCGCAATACGCTGCTCGGCGTGCGCTCCAAGGTCATGGAGGGCTACACCCTCGCCGACAGCCTCAATGAATTTCCGAACAGTTTCCCCGAACTGTACCGCGCGACCGTCGCCGCAAGCGAGCATTCAGGCCATCTCGACGCCGTACTCGAGCGGCTGGCGGACTACACCGAGAATCGCGAGGAATTGCGCAGTCGCACGCTGGGCGCCCTGCTCTACCCCGTCATGCTGTTCGTGGTGTGCGTCGCGATCGTGTTCTTCCTGCTCGTGTCCGTGGTGCCGAAGGTCGTGGAAGTCTTCCGCAACAGCGAGGCCGAGTTGCCGCTGCTGACGCAGGCGCTGATCGCGGGCAGCGACTTCATGCGCGCCTACGGGCTGTTCCTGATCGTCGGCATCGGCCTCGCATTCTGGTTGTTCTCGCGCTGGTTGCGCGTCGAGTCCAACCGCCGCCGCTGGCACGAATTGCTGCTGCGCCTGCCGCTGATAGGCAAGATCGTGCGTGGCTCGAACACCGCACGGTTCGCACGCACGCTGAGCACGCTCACTGCCAGCACCGTGCCGGTGCTCGAGGCGCTGCGCATCTCGGGCGAAGTCGTCACCAACCTGCCCATGAAGGCGGCAGTCTCGGATGCCGCGATCCGTGTGCGCGAAGGCGCGCCGATCGGCAAGTCGCTCGGCCAGAGCCGGTTGTTTCCGCCGATGATGATCCACCTGATCTCGAGCGGCGAGTCGAGCGGCGAGCTCGACACATTGCTCGATCGTGCGGCGCATCACCAGGAGCGCGAGCTGGACTCGCTGCTGCAGGCGCTGGTCGGTCTGCTCGGCCCGCTGATGATCCTGGTGATGGGCGGGCTCGTGCTCGTCATCGTGCTGGCGATGCTGCTGCCGATCTTCGAGCTGAACCAGCTCGTCAAGTAGCCATCACCTCTCCTGCGCAGCATCTCGCCCGCGCCAGTGGATCGTCAGGCCGCGTGCATCAATTGCACCGCCTCGCGTCGCCACCGGTCCGTGCTTCCTCCGCGCTCCGGGTCTACCGCGCATCGCAAACACCCATCGGGGCTGTTCACCATCAACGGGCAATGACGGCACCACGATGTGTGTTTGCGGCGAACCTTGCTCGAGCGGGAGCGAAGCGATGGTGGCAGCGCAATAGCGACCCGGCCGCAGTGCCGCTTCGCTCCTGCGCTCGAGCTGCGGCGTCCGACACGGAGCGCGGAGGAAGCACGAACCGGTCGCAACGTCGAGTCGCCTGGGTGCAGTGACGC
>JBAVIQ010000524.1:0-2633 GCA_049687035.1 Steroidobacteraceae bacterium | reverse complement strand
TCGACGCGGGTGGTGGGTTTCCAGGTCGTCACGGAGTGGCAGGCTTCGCAGGTCGACGACGTGAACAGGTGCGTCGCGTTCTTGCCCGGTGCCTTGATCCCGTCATGGCAGCTGGCACAGCCGCTGGTGATGCCGGTGTGCGAGAACGTTGTCGGCTTCCACGCGAGCGTGGCGTGGCACGTGCTGCACTCGCCACTGGTCGGAATGTGGTTCACGCCCTTGCCGGTCGCCTTGGTGCCGTCGTGGCAACTGCCACAGGTTCCCGTCACCTGGGTGTGGTCGACGCGGGTTGCCGGTTTCCACATCGCCACGGCGTGGCACGACTCGCACGTGTTACTGCTGGCGATGTGCGCCGTCGGCTTGCCCTGCGCTTTGACACCGTCGTGGCAGCTTGCACAGTTGTTCGTGATGCCGGTGTGGTCGAAGCGCGCCGGCCGCCAGGCCAGCGGCGAATGGCAGTTGTCGCAGGAGTTGTCGCTCGGGATGTGAGCGGGCGGCTTGCCGGTGGCCTTGGTGCCATCGTGGCAGGAGAAGCACGCGCCCGTGACCTGCGCGTGATCCACGCGGGTGACGGGCTTCCACGCGAGCGTGGCGTGGCAGGCGGCGCAGTCCGTGCTGGAGGCGATGTGATCCGCGTTCTTGCCGGTGGCCGTCGTGCCGTTGTGGCAAGAGGCACAGCTGCCGCTCACCTGGGTGTGGTCGACCTGAGTGACCGGGCGCCACGAGAACGTTGCATGGCACGCGCCACAGGACGTACTCGAGAGGATGTGGGTCGCGCTCTTGCCCGTGGCCCGTGTGCCGTCATGGCAGGCCGCGCACGCTTCGGTCAGGCCGGTGTGCGAGAAGTTGGCGGGCTTCCACTGGACCGTCGTGTGGCAACTGTCGCAGGCATTGTCGGACAGGATATGCGTGGCGTTCTTGCCGGTCGCAACGGTGCCGTCGTGACAGGAGACGCAGCTGCCGAGCACCTGGGCGTGATCGACACGTGAGGCTGGTTGCCAGGCCGCGATGACGTGACACGACTCGCACGTTGTCGACGTGTTGATGTGGGTCGGGTTCTTGCCAGTGGCGCGGGCGCCGTCGTGACACGAGACGCAGTTGGTGGCGATCCCGGTGTGGTCGAACTTGGCGGGAGTCCAGGCGCTCGTCGCATGGCAGCTGTCGCATTCCGCCGCAGTCGGAATGTGATTGGCCGGCTGTCCCTTGGCCGCGAGCCCGTTGTGGCAGGTCGAACAGCTGCCCAGCACGTTGGCGTGGTCCACCCGCGTCGGCGGCTGCCATGCCATCGTCGAATGACAGGCTGCGCAGGTGGTCGTCGCTTTGATGTGACGCGGACCGATGCCGGTGGCCCGCGCCCCGTCGTGGCAGCTGAAGCAGCCGTCGACGATGCCGTCGTGGGCGAAATTGGCCGGCTTCCATGCCACCGTCACGTGGCAGGTGTCGCAGGCGGCCGTCGTCGGTACATGCAATGCATGTTTGCCCGTTGCAGACTTGCCGTCATGGCACGACGCGCAGGTGCCGCTGACCTGCGTGTGGTCCATGCGTGTGATCGGGACCCAGCCGACGACCGAGTGGCATGACTCGCAGGTACTGGTCGTCTGGAAGTGCGTTGTGGACTTGCCCGTGGCCTTGACGCCGTCGTGGCAGGACACGCACATACCGGTGATGTTGGAGTGGTTGTACTTTGCGGGGCTCCAGGCGGTACTGCTGTGGCAACTCGAGCAGTCCTGGCTGGTCACGACGTGGCCCGGCGGCTTGCCCAGCGCCTGCACCCCGTTATGGCAGGTCGCGCAATCGCCGCGGGCTTCCAGGTGATCGAATCGACTTGCGGGCATCCAGGCCGAAGTGGTGTGGCACGCACCGCACACGTCCGTGGAAGCCACGTGAGTCGATGGCTTGGGCGTCGCGCCGATGCGCGACCCCTGTGCATGGCACGCGGCGCACACTCGCGGGGTGCCGGCGAACACGGCGTCCACGTGGCAGCTCTCGCAGGCCTGCAGGCGGTGCGCGCCAGTGAGCTCGAACCCTGTCGTCAGGTGGTCGAAGTTGCGCCCGGTCACCTGGGCCGACGCGGTGCCCGCGGCCAGGAGCAGCAGCAAGGGCAGCAGTGCACGGCGAAACCATTGCGATCTCATGGGGTTCTCCTACTGCAGCCGCGCGGCTTTGAAAGTCGTAGTCACGTGGCAGCGCTGGCATTGCCGGCCGTATTGACCGAGGTGCACGTCTTCCTCGGCATGGCATGCCGCGCAGTCCTGCGGCGGCTTCGCGACGTGCGGGGGCTGCTTGTGACAGCCTTCGCAGGCCACTTTGGAATGCGCGCCGGTCAGTGCGAATTTGGTGGACTTGCCGTGATCGAACTGCCACAGGTTCCAGCCGTTCACCGAATGGCAGGCTTCGCAGTCCCGACCGAGCGAGCCCTTGTGACGATCGTCCGCCTCGTGGCAGTCGACACACGCCTGCCGCGCTTCCTTGAAAGACGTGGAGCGATGGCACGCGAAGCACGGAACGGCGACGTGCAGCCCCACGAGCGGAAACGTCGAAAAGTCGTGATCGAACTGCAGGTGACCGCGCCACGTCTCCACGCCGTGGCACTGCGCGCAGTCGGTGCCCAGCTTGCCCGCATGCACGTCGTC
>JBAVIQ010000523.1:0-2025 GCA_049687035.1 Steroidobacteraceae bacterium | reverse complement strand
GGCACCGCGTGCACCTGCTCAACCCGCGCGACGTCGTGCCGGAGTCGAACATGCCGCGCTTCACGTGGCTCGCCGACGGCAAGATCGACGGCGCGCTCACGGCGAAGAAGATGAAAGCGCTGCGCATGGTCGGCGTGCCGTACACGGACGCGGACATCGCGGGCGCAGCGGCAGCGGTCGAGGGCAAGTCGGAACTCGATGCGCTCATCGCCTACCTGCAGGGCCTCGGGACGAACCTCAAGGCGGGAACCTGAGGCATGGACATCGGCACCGTACGCGGATTGATCACGGCTGCGCTGTTCATCGCGTTTCTCGCGCTGGTGTTCTGGGCCTACAGCAAGCGTCGTAAGGCGGACTTCGACGAGCTGGCGCGCATGCCGCTCGAAGACGACGCGCCGGCAAAAGACTCAGGGAGCAAGACCCCATGACTAGTGGTTGGAGCCTGTTCGTCATCATCGTGACGATCGCAAACATCCTGGCCTGTCTCTGGCTGCTGCGCTGGACGTCGAAGCCGCGCACGGCGAACGAAAAGATCGGCGGCGGCGCCGACACGGGGCACGTCTGGGACAAGGACCTGCGTGAGTACAACAACCCGCTGCCGAAGTGGTGGCTGTGGCTGTTCTACATCACCGTGGCCTTCGGCCTGCTGTACCTGGCGTTCTATCCGGGCCTCGGCAACTTCGCCGGCGTCGGCGGCTGGACCCAGGCAGGTCAGTACGAGAAGGAAAAGGCCGCCGTGGAAGCGAAGGCACAGCAGCTGCTCGCGCCGCTCGCCGCGCTGCCGGTCTCCGAACTCGCGAACAACGCGCAGGCGATGTCCACGGCGCACAACCTGTTCCAGCAGAACTGCGCGCAGTGCCACGGCTCGGACGGCGGCGGCGCCGTCGGTTTCCCGAACCTGGCCAATGCCGACTGGCAGTGGGGCAGCGACGCCGACTCCGTGGTCGCGACGATTGCGGGCGGCCGCATCGCCGCCATGCCGCCCTGGGGCGCCGTGCTCGGCGAGCCGGGCGTGGACGAAGTGGTCGCGTACGTGCAGACGCTGAGCGGTCAGCAGGCCGACGCCACGAAGGCGGCGGCGGGACAGGTGCGCTTCCAGACGGTCTGCTCCGCGTGCCATGGCATGGACGGCAAGGGCAATCCGCTGCTCGGCGCACCGAACCTCACCGACCAGATCTGGCTGTATGGCGGCGACGCCGCGACGATCAAGCAGACCCTCATGAACGGCCGCAACGGCCAGATGCCGGCGTGGGGCGACAAGCTCGGCGAACAGCGCATCAAGCTGCTGGCCGCCTACGTCACGAAGCTCGCGGCGGGCAAGTAAGACGTGTGGAAGGCACCTGACGAGTACGCGGGAAGACTGCGCTGGCCACGTCTCGGGCAGGACGTCGCCATCGTGGCCTGGCCGTCGTTTCTCGTCGCAAGCGTGGCGACGATGATCTGCTTCGGGTTCATCGATCCGGTGCTGGTCGGCAACGACGATTACCCGCCACCGGCTTTCCAGACGCGCATGACAGGCTATGCAGTCGGCTTCTTTTTTTTCTGGCTGATCGCGGCCCTGTCCAGCTTGATGACACTGTACCTGGTGCGAACAGCACATCCCGAACCGGCAGACGAGGGGACTGACGACGGGACGCGGAGTCCCGAATGACCGAAGTCCAGGCCCCCGTCGACGGCGAGCTGTACGCGGCCCGCCAGAAGATCTATCCCCGTGAAATCAAGGGCCGCTTCCAGCGGCTCCGCGTCTATGCGGTCTTCGCGCTGCTCGGCCTCTACTACGGGCTGCCATGGATTCGCTGGGGCGAACGCCAGGCTGTGCTGTTCGACCTGCCCGCACGCAAGTTCCACATCTTCGGCCTGACGCTCTGGCCGCAGGATTTCTATTTCCTGACCTGGCTGCTGATCATCGCGGCCCTCGCGCTGTTTTTCTTCACCGCACTCGCGGGACGGCTGTTCTGCGGCTATGCGTGCCCGCAGACGGTCTGGACCGAGGCCTTCGTCTGGATCGAACGCTGGGTGGAAGGC
>JBAVIQ010000522.1:0-8170 GCA_049687035.1 Steroidobacteraceae bacterium | reverse complement strand
GCGTAGACGTATCGCAGACTTACTTGGTGGCGGCGGCCGACTCGATCTTGACCTCGGCCCCCTCGAGCATGACCGGGTACTGGTACCCCATGCCGAAGTCCTTGTTGGTGACAGCGGTGCCGGTCACCAGCACCGTATCGCCGACGTTCGGCAGCGGGTTCATGGTGGTCGTCACGGTCAGGTCATTGGTGCCGTCGGCGCCCGAGCCGTCCCGGACATGCACCCAGTTCTTGCCCATGATGCCGGCGTTGGTCTTCACGACCTTGCCACGGACCGCGACTTTCTGGCCGGCCAGGGCGTCTTTCTCGGCGAACACTTCTGCTACGGTCTTGCCCCCTTCGGCCCTGGCGACGCCGGCGAGGTCGATTTCGCCGGCCGGACGAGCCGGCGGGTGGTTTGCCGGCATGGCGGCCGCGTCGGCGGGGGCGGCTGTCGGGGCGGCGTCGGTCTTGGCTGCTTCCTGAGGTTTGCCGTTGCAGCCGGAAACGGACACGGCGGCGGCAAGGGCGAGCACGCTGGCAATGGATGCCTTGAGCACGGGAATTCTCCGGTTTTCGGTGTAGGGGGGGTACTTGTGCGCGGCAGTCTAAATGACAAGGCGCAGCTTGCTAATAGACATCTGCCGCCGGGAACGGTGGTTTCGCCATGACGCAAGGGGCAGGTCATACGGAGTTATACGAGTACGAGTCTAAATCTCAGCTGCATACTATCGGCGTGACCTTGGATGCGGCCCGCCCCGGCGGGAACCCGTGCCTCGAGGTCATGGAGTTCTACAGAACAGTCAGGTGCCAGTGATGAAATTCTCCAGCGCTCGTTCCCATGCGCGGTCGCGCTTGCCCCTGATCGCCATGCTGGCGCTCACGGCCTCGATGGGCATTGCGGGTTGCGAGAACGACGGCGGTCCCAACAGCCCGGCCGGGCCCGACGGCGGCGGCACGGGCCAGACCGGTCCGACGGGACCCACCGGACCCGCGGATGTCCCCATTTCGCTGGGTGGCGACGTCAAGAACGTCGGCACCGGCTCGACCCTGACCGCGCAGCAGATTGCGGACATCGGCACGCTCGTCGCGTCGATCGACAGCGCAGCGATCACGGGCAACAAGCCCATCATCGACATTACGGTCAAGACCGCCAAGGGCGGCGCGGTGCTCGGGCTGGCCGGTACCACGCTCCGCGTCGGCGTCGCCAAGCTCGTGCCGGCCGCGAACGGCTTCCCATCACGCTGGCAGAGCTACATCAACCGCAGTGGTGCACCAAGCATCCCGACTCCGGTACTGACCAGCGCTGTGCAGGCGAACACCGAGAGCGGCGTGGCCGCCGGTTGGCAGGAGCTGGGAGCAGGCAAGTACCGCTACAACTCGGCGGTCGACCTGAGCACGGTCACGACGCCAATCGCCGTGACCTACGAACCCACCCTGACGCACCGCATCAGCGTTGCGCTGGATCTCTCCGGCAGTGCCCGCGCACTGGCGCCGGACAATCCCTTCAAGGACTTCGTGCCGAGCGGCGGCGCCGTCTCGAGCAAGTTGATCGCCGCGACCGAAAACTGCGCAACCTGCCACGTGCGTTTCAGCGAACACGGCGGGCCGCGCCGCAACACGGAATATTGCGCCGTCTGCCACAACCCGGCGACGACCGACCCCGATTCGGGCGAGTCGGTCGACTTCGCCTACCTGGCGCACTCGATCCATCGCGGCGAGAACCGCAGCAAGGCGTACGTCGTATACGGTTTCAATGGCACGAAATTCGACGCGGGCGAGGTCACTTATCCGCAGCCGATCACGTTCTGCGAGACCTGCCACGTCAAGTCCGCATCGATGCCGCAGGGCGACGACTGGAAGACGAATCCGGGTGCGGCCGCTTGCGGCGGTTGCCATGACGCCGGCCTGAACAAGACGGGTCCCAGCGCCACCACGGGCCTGTACACGTACACCTACACCCACTCGAGCACGATCCTGCCGCCGGCCTACACGGCGAACGACGGCACCTGCGGTGGCTGCCACCGCGCCGATGGCGTGGCCGGCGACATCCTCGACGTGCACAAGAAGGACCCGGATCGGAAGGCCATCGAGAACGGCAGCCTGTTCACCTACAAGGTCCTGGGTGTCGACAACGCCGTCGCGGGCCAGGCGCCGAAGGTGACCTTCCAGATCCTCGGCACGGACGGTGCGCCGGTGGACGTGAAAGCCATCACCACGGGCCGACTGCGCCTCGACTTTGCCTGGTCGACCGCTGACATTCACAACGTTGCGGACGTCGCGGGCGACAAGTACCAGGCCAACCGTGGCGAAGCCACCGTCATCGACCTGATCGCCAACAAGGCCAGCGTCGTCGACAACGGCAATGGCACCTTCAGCTACACACTGGCCCAGCCGCTGCCGGCCGGCTTCGACGACGCGACGCTCGGCAAGGGCCTGATGGTCGTGCTCGAAGGCCGTCGCGTGATGCCGGATGGCTCCGAGGCCTACCCGAACAGCGCATACGCGTTCGGCGGCGGGGCAGCTCGCGAAAAGATCGTGGACCAGGCCAAGTGCGAGACCTGCCACAAGCGCCTGGCCCTGCATGGCGGCAGTCGCGCGGGCGACCCGATCATCTGCACGGTCTGCCACAACTCGAGCGTAGGCGGCACGTTCACCACCGATAACTTCGGTCCGTTGGCGCTGGGTGCGTTCATCCACGGCCTGCATGCCAGCAACGTGGTGCCGTTTGGTGCGGTCACCTATCCGCAGAGCCTCGCCCGCTGCACCGGCTGCCACGTGGACGGCAAGGCCTACACGGCCCGCACCGGCGCGCTGCCCATCACCGTCGACGCGGGGACGACCCTCACCAGCGGTGCGGCGACGCTCGCCTGGAAGGACGACCTTGCCGACTCGGCAACGGCCGGCACCTGTAAGGGTTGCCACACCTCGGCTGCGGCTGCGACCCACATGCAGTCGCAGGGCGGCAGCTTCGGCGTCGCCAAGGCGCTGGTGCCGTCGTCCGCCGCGGAAGGCTGTGTGGTCTGCCATGGCAAGGGCCAGACCTACGACACGGAGCAGCTGCACTGCGCCACGCTGCCTTACGGCCAGTGCGCACAGTGACCGGAAGAATCGCAATGACACGACGTTCCATGACACCTTTCACGACGCTCCTGCCGCGCTTCAAGCGCGCGCCGGTTGCATCCCGCCTGCCCGTCGGCCGGAGTCGCACGATGTCAACGCAGCGTAAGGATCGGATTTCGCGCGCGCAGGGCTTCCTGTTCGCCGGCCTGGGCGCCTGCGCCATCGCGCTCGCCGGCTGCAGCGGCGACAACGGGCCCGGGGACAAGACCACCCCGCCGGATCCTGTGTTCCCGCCGGGCCCGGGCAGCGGCGCGGCCATTCCGATCACGTCCGCGAAGACGATCGTTGCGTCGATCACGCGCGTCACCATGCAGGACGATGGCAAGGCGGTCGTCGAGCTCTATTTGCGCGACCAGGACAATTACTCGCTGAAAGGGTTGCCTGCCGCCAACATCCGCTTCGTACTGGCGCGGCTGGAACCTGCGGCCAACGGTGCCTCGAGCACGTGGCATGCGATCACGCGCAAGACCGAGGCGTTCCCCGGCACGCCGGCGCCTACACCGGCTGACAAGGTGACGGGCACGGGACCGAAGAACCAGGCCACGACCGAGACCGCGACGGCGGGCGTCTGGACGGACAAGCAGAACGGTGTTTACACGTACACCTTCGCCAAGAGCCTGAAGGGCGACGCGGAGATTCCGTACGACGGTGCGCTGCCGCACCGCGTAGGCCTCGAGATCCGGCTCACGCCGGCGATTCCGGCCAACAATGCGGTGTACACGTTCACACCGGCGACCAACCTCCCGGTCAACGAGTCCGGCCGTGAAATCGTCGACAACGACACCTGCAACAAGTGCCACGACAACCTGTCGATCCACGGCGGCGCACGTTTCGACCTGCAATACTGCGCGATGTGCCACGAGTCGTACTCGTTCGACGCGCAGTCCGGCAACTCGATCGACCTCAAGGTCATGATCCACAAGATCCACTCGGGCGAGACGCTGCCGAGTGTCGAGGCCGGCGGTTTCTATGGCATTTTCGGCTTCGGCAACACGTTCAGCGATTTCAGTGACGTCGTGTACCCGCAGGACAAGCGCAACTGCACGACCTGCCACCAGGAAAGCGACACGGACACGCCGCAGGCCAGCAACTGGCGCTACACCGTCAACAAGGCGACCTGCACCTCGTGCCACGACAACGTCAATTTCGTCACGGGCGAAAATCACGGCGGTGTCGCCGCGACGGACGACACGTGCACCTCCTGCCATGGCCCGAACTCCGCTATCGCCAGCGTGCAGAGCGCGCACGTGATACCGGAGAACGAGGCGGCCAGGCATTTCAAGTTCGAAGTGGTGAAAGTCCAGGCGATCAAGCTCGACGGTTCGCCGGGAGCCACCGCTTGCTCGGCCACGGCGACCGCTTGCACGGTCCTTCCGGGCGAATACCCGCTGGTGACGGTCAAGGTCAGCGACCCGGCCACGGGCACGCCATACAAGCTCTCCGACCCGGCCTTCACCAACGTCATCCCGTGCACACCGGTGCCGCCGGCCACGACGTGCAACGCGACGGCAGCGCGCCTCCGCGCGCGTGTCGCGTACACCACGACCAACTTCACCAACCCGGCGAGCGGTAGCACGCCCGCACAGCCGATCCAGATCGACTACCTCGCGACCACTGCCGCGCCTGCGGGCTCGCCGGCGGCTGCGGGTGGTGCGCCCACGCTGAATGCCGATGGTTCGTACAGCAAGGCCGGCGCGAAGCCGCTGCCGTCTGGCCTCATCGGCGGATCGGGCGAATCGTTCCTGGAAGGCCGCACGATCGTGAACGTCAGCGATACGTCGACGCCGGAGTTCGCCGAAATCGGCGTGACGTCGTCGGCCGGAATCGTATTCCCGATCACTGACAGCACGCCGGTCGCGCGCCGGGCTATCGTGGACGTGCAGCGCTGCGACGACTGCCACCAGAAGCTCTCTTTCCACGGCGACAACCGCAACGACAACACGGAACTGTGCGCGACCTGCCACAACCCGGAGAACGCCGCGGGCGCGACTCTGGCTGCGGGCCGGCCCTGGGATTTCAAGCTCCTGATTCACGGCATCCACGCCGCGACCTACAACTTCGGCGGTTTGAGCTTTGCATCGGTGAAATACCCGGGCAAGGTCAACAACTGCGAGGGTTGCCACAAGCCCGACACGTACTACCCGGTGGATCCGACCAAGGTGTTTGCAACGTCGATCACGCGCGGCGCAAATGCAGCCTCGCCGGTTGACGACGTCGCCTACACGCCGAATGCGGCGATCTGCTCGTCGTGCCACGTCACGGCCCAGGCGAAGCTGCACATCGAGAACAACGGCGGCTCGTTCAACGCGACCAAGAACGCCAATGGCACGAGCAACGAAGCGGCCTCCGAGACGTGCGCCAACTGTCACGGTCCCGGCAAGCCTGCCGACGTGAAGGTCGAGCACGGCGTCGGCCAGTTCCAGTACAACAACTGATGCGCAACCCCAATACAGACGGACGCACCGACATGAAGTTACCGCAAGCGCTCCCGCGAGTACTGCTGCTCATCGGCCTGGGTCTGGGACCCGTGCTCGCGTTCGCAGGAGTGCCGGAAAAAGCGCCGAACGCCGGCGCGCCGTACAGCGCGAAGGGTGCCGACACCTGCCTCACGTGCCACGAAGGCCCCGAGGTCAACGACATTTTCCACACCGCGCATGCGCAGCCGAACGATGCGCGCACGCCGTTCGGCAAGGGTGGGTTGCAGTGCGAGGCGTGTCACGGCCCCGGCGGCAACCACACCAAGAAGGTCAAGAAGGGCGAATCGCGGCCGTCGATGATCAAGTTCGGCCGCACGGCGGATACACCGGTCCCGGTGCAGAACGCGATGTGCCTAGGCTGCCATGAGAAAACGGAAGCGGCGCAGTGGCACATCGGGCCGCACGACGTGAACAACGTCTCGTGCGCGGCCTGCCACGACAGCCACAAGGCGAAGGACGCCGTGCTGTCGAGGGCCACGCAGCCTGATGTCTGCTACACGTGTCACGTCGCCGAGCGCAGCCAGTTCCTGAAGCCTTACGCGCACCCGGTGCGCCAGGCCAAGCTTGCCTGCAGCGACTGCCACGCGCCGCACGGCACCACTGCGCAGAAGCAGCTCGTGCGCGCCACGATCAACGACACCTGCTACGAATGCCACGCCGAGAAGCGCGGCCCGATGTTGTGGGAACACCAGCCGGTCACCGAGGACTGCTCGACCTGCCACGCGGCCCACGGCTCGAGCAATCCGGGCATGGTCAAGATGCGGCCCCCGCTGCTGTGCCAGTCGTGCCACTCGCAACAGGGTCACCCGAGCTTTGCCTACGGGCCGTCGGGCCTGCCTGGCAACGCTTCGCCGACCACGGCGCTTGCGCTGGGCAGCTGCATGAACTGCCACTCGCAAGTGCACGGATCGAACCACCCCTCGGGTTCGTCGCTGACACGGTGACCGACATGGAACAACGCAGCCACAAGCTTTCGATCGCCGTCGCCACTATCCTGCTCGCCGCGGTCTCGGGCGTGCAGGCCGAAGAATCGGCCGCCCCGGACACCTCGGCCTGGGCCTGCAAGAAGTGCACGTTCGCGCAGGGCTACACGTCTACAGCCGAACTCGGCGTCGGCGGTCTCGATGATTCGAGCGCAAAATTCGGTGACTACACCGGCCTCGACCAGGACGGCGCCTACGTTGTCGCCAACGCCGCAGGCGGCGTCGCGCTCGAGTCCGGCTACCACCTCGACTACGAACTGCTCGACCTGGGCCTCGACTCGCGCGCAGCAGCGATCGAGGGCGGCAAGCAGGGTGCCTATGAGTTCGGGTTGTCGTACGACCGCATCCCGCACCGCATATCGGACACCGGCGAGACGATTTTCTCCGGCAGCGATGACCTGTCGCTTCCCGGCGGCTGGGTGCGGGCCGGCAGCACGGCGGGCATGACGGCGCTCGGCA
The DNA here is from genome assembly GCA_049687035.1 of Steroidobacteraceae bacterium. Taxonomy (GTDB): domain Bacteria; phylum Pseudomonadota; class Gammaproteobacteria; order Steroidobacterales; family Steroidobacteraceae; genus RPQJ01. Next base: position 1,150 of record JBAVIQ010000522.1, on the reverse strand, counting down.
CGAGCCTGCGCCCCGTGGACGTCGGTTACGATCGCGACCGCTACGGCGCGAACGGTCGCTTCTTCCTCGGCGACAAGTGGACGTTCGGGCTCGACTACAAGCGCGATGAGCGCAGCGGCACTCGTCCGCGCTACGGCTCGTTCGGCAGTGTCTCGACCGAGATGTTGCGGCCGGTCGATGACAGTACTGACCGCGTGAGTGCCGACGTGCGTTACCAGGGCAAGCGCTGGTTCGCGCAGCTCGGCTATTTCGCATCGATCTACAACACGAAAGCCGCGAGCTTCCAGTTCGACAATCCATTCAACGCGGCTGCCCCCGGCGGTGACGCCGGGCGGATGTCGCTCGAGCCCGACAACCTTTACAGCGAACTGGCCGTCTCGCTCGGCTGGTACGGCCTGCCCGGGAATACGGCTGTCACGCTGTCCGCAGCGATGGGGCAGGGCTCGCAGGAGACCGGCTTCAACCCGTACACGATCAACCCGACCATCGCGGTCGACGCGTTGCCGTTCGCGAACCTGAACGGCGACATGAGCGTGACGCGCGCGGACCTCACGGTCAGCGCCCGCCCGATGGATCGGCTGCGCCTGCGCGGATCGGCTGTATACGACGAGCGCAAGAACGATAGCCGGCAGGGTACGTTCACGTCGATAGTGCACACGGACCTGTTTCCGCTCGTCGAAGATCGCGTCAACGCGGTCTACGGCTACGAGCGCACGCGCCTGAACGGCTCGGCCGACTTCGACGTGTACGACGATCTCACGATCGGCGTCGGCGGCGAATTCCGCAACACCGATCGCACCGGTTCGGCGCTCGAAGTGTCGGGCGAGGAAGTGCTCGACGGCTGGGGCCGCGCGCAGTTCCGTCCGAGCGGGTACCTCGGCTTCGTAGTGAAGGGCGGCGTCGAAGAGCGCGACCCGGACAAGTACGACGTGAATGTCGCCGCCGGGTTCGGCCAGAACCCGCTCATGCGCAAGTACAACCAGGCGTATCGCTATCGTTCCTACGGCGAGTTGCTGGCGAACGTCGCGGTCGGATCGCTGCCGTTGTCGCTCAGCGCCAGCGTGCACTACGGCGACGACAGTTACCTGCAGTCGGACCTGGGCCTGGATTCGGGGCTCGATCGCCGCTATGGCGTCGACCTCAACTGGAC
>JBAVIQ010000521.1:0-2436 GCA_049687035.1 Steroidobacteraceae bacterium | reverse complement strand
AATCGGTGCTGATCGAGCATCCGAGCGTCACCGAGGTGGCCGTGATCGGCGTGCCTGACCCGCGCATGGGCGAGGAACTGGTGGCCTTCATCCGCGTTTCGGGTGACGTCAGGCCGGACATCGACGTCTTGCGTCAGCACGTGCGGCAAAGACTGGCCGCCCCCAAGACGCCGCGGTACTGGGTGTTCCTGCCAGAGTTTCCGCTGACTGGCTCGGGCAAGATCCAGAAATTCGTGCTGCGCGAGCGCTGGGGGCAGGCGGAGTACGACCCGGTGGACTCGTCGCGCAGGGTGTGACGCACCGCAACGACCGCACAGGAACACGCGTGGATGCCTGCGGCGTATCATGCGAGCAGGCCAGGACACACGCTTGCAAGACCCAATGAGCGACTGCTGGGAAGACCCGCAAGAGCGACCCGAGCCGGTCGCCGTGCCTTACACGGAATTGTCCGTCGATGCGCTGCAAGGCGTGATCGACAACTTCATCCTGCGCGAGGGCACGGACTACGGCGACCGCACGTTTTCGCACGAGCAGAAAGTTGCCCAGGTGCTGCGGCAACTCGAACGCAGCGAGGCGCGGATCCTGTTCGATCCGCTCGACTCGAGCGTGACCATCGTCGCGGTGCAACCCGGTCGCAAGCGTGGGAACGAATGAACAGCGTCGAGCATTTGATGCTTCGCCTCACTTCACGTGGACGGTTGCACGACTCGCCGTTTTTCGCTGGAATCACAGACTCTGGAGACCTAGCATGATCACCGCAGGACTCACCCGTGCGCTGGCGCTGACCGTGCTGTTCGCGCCAGCCGCATTCGGGCAGACCTACACGGTCGAGGTTCACCCGACGCTGAACGACCTGGACATCAAGATCGAACCCGTCGCAATGACGGGCATGCTGGTGGTCAAGCTCACGAACGACACGGACCAGAAGGTCCGCTGCAAGTTGCGGTATGACGCTTCACCGCAGACGCCGTACCGTAACAGCCTCAACGTCGATCCCGGCAAGACGGAGCAGAGCGTGTTCCGTGCGCAGCGGAAGTGGTTCGCCGTCGCCGTGGAAGTCAACTGCGAAGCGGCGAAGCCGTGACGCCCACCCAGCGTCCGGTTGTTCCGGATGCGGACGAGCTCGAGTACGTCGGGTTCTGGGCGCGTGTGGGCGCAGCCTTGATCGATACCGTGCTGGTGCTGATCGTTTGCGCGCCCCTGGTGACTCTCGTCTACGGCCGCACCTACTGGACCTCGGACGCGTTCCTGCAGGGGCCGGCCGATTTCCTGATCAACTGGCTGTTGCCTGCAATCGCGGTCGTCGTCTTCTGGATCTACCGGCAGGCGACGCCCGGCAAGATCGCGATCGGCGCGCGGATCGTCGACGCCGCGACCGGCGGCAAGCCGAGCACCCGGCAATTGATCGTGCGTTACCTGGGTTACTACGTCTCGATGCTGCCCCTGATGGCAGGCATCGTCTGGGTCGCCTTCGATCCGCGCAAACAAGGCTGGCATGACAAGCTCGCCGGCACCGTCGTCGTGCGGTCACGCCATCGTGGCCCTGCACGTGTCGATTTTCCGCGGCAAGGCACGCCGTGAGCCGGAGATCGTCGCTGCGGATCCTGGCAGCCCTCACGTTGCTGCTGACGGCATCTGGCGTGGCACACGCGCAAGCACAAGCGGCTGCCGCCGCGCCCGATGCACGGGTCGAGACCGCGCTCAAAGCCGCGCAGCTCGGCTTCCTGATCGACGAAGGCGATTACCGGCTCGATTACAAGGTCGACGCGACCCGCAGCCAGCGTGTGTGGATCGCGTCCGGGACGACCTCGCTGCCGCCGCTGGAAGTTCGCGACGTGTGGTCAGTGGCGGCACGAGGCAAGGGCACTGTGCCCGCCGACCTTGCGGTTCACCTGCTGCAGGAGAACGTCCGCATGGTCCTGGGCGCCTGGCAGGTGAACCAGGGCAAGGACGAGTACCTCGTCGTCTTCTCGGCACAGGTGAACGCCGACGCCGATGCCGCAGCGCTGCGCGAAGTGATCGAAGTCGTGATGTACAGCGCCGACCGCATCGAGAAAGAACTCTCCGGCAAGGACGAATTCTGAGGCAGCCGGACGGCCCGTCGAACCCGCCTCTAGACAGAGTCTCGCCGTGCGAGTAAACCCCATCCAAACCTGCCGTCGAGCACGCGCGTGTTGCGCATGTGAGGACGGCCAGTGAAGGGGGAATCCATGAACCGCATGCTGGTAGTGTTCGGTCTCCTGTCGGCGGTACTCGCCGGGGCCTTCGTCGGGACACACAGTACGAGGGTGATCGCGGCATCACCGCCCGCGCTGGTCGAAGCACCCATCGGTGCAACTCTGTTGCCCGGGCTAGGTACTTACGAGTTCAAGATCACGACGAGCAAACCGGAAGCACAGCGCTGGTTCAACCAGGCATTGATGCTCACGTTCGGCT
>JBAVIQ010000520.1:0-14080 GCA_049687035.1 Steroidobacteraceae bacterium | reverse complement strand
CCAATGGGATGTTCGACGGCGTGCACCTCCGCCTGACGCTTACTCGTGGGGTGAAGATCACCTCAGGAATGGATCCTCGCCTCAACACGCAGGGACCGACGCTCATCGTGCTCGCCGAGCACAAGGCGCCCGTGTATTCGAAGGGTGGCCTGAGCCTGGTCACCAGCAGCGTGCGGCGTTTCCCGCCCGACTGCCTGGACCCGAAGATCCACCACAACAACCTGATCCAGTCGATCCTCGCCAAGATCGAGGCGAACGTGGCGGGTGTCGACGACGCGCTGATGCTGGACCAGCGCGGCTTCATCGCCGAGACGAACGCGACACACGTGTTCATCGTACAGCGGGGATTGCTGCGCACACCGCGGCTGGTGGCCTGCCCGGAGGGAATCACGCGCTCGACCGTGCTCGAACTCTGCCGCACGCACGGCATCCCGCACGAGGAAGTCGACCTGACGCTGAGCCAGGCGTACTGCGCCGACGAGATGTTCTGCACCGGCACGATGGGTGAGCTCGCGGCGGTCACGAAGGTGGACGGCCGGCAGATCGGTGACGGCCAGCCCGGACCGATGACGCAACGTCTGTCGGCGTTGTTCCGCGAACTCACGGCGTGCGAAGGAACGATCGTGGCGGAAGCCCATGGCTGGCCTCGGGCAACAGACTGACCGGTCTCAGCCCTGCGTCGATTCACTCATGTAGGCGATTTCGTCGGCCGTCGAAACGCGGCTGAGTGCGGCGTTGCGAAACGGAAAGCGCCCGAACCGGGCGATCGTGGTCTGGTGGGCCACTGCGTAACGCGTCCAGTACTCGTTGCCGAGCGTTGCGATGAGACCCACTGCCAGCGCCTGATCGTCCGCATTCTCACTGTGCTCGAACGGCAGGTAGACGAACAGCCGCTCCTGCGGCGCCATCGCACGTTCGAAGCCCTGCGCGACGATGCTCCGCGCGAGCTTGCGGGCATCGGCGTCGGCATCGAAGGCGCGCGGGTCGTCGCGATGGAGGTTGCGCGAAAACTGGTCGAGTACCAGCACGGCGGCGAGTAGCATGCGCGGCGTCGACGCCAGTGGCACGCCGCCATCCGCCGTGATGTCTCCGTACAAGGACAAGAAGCGCTGCCGGATGCGATCGTCGACGCTATCGTTGCGCACGAACCAGTCCAGCTGCGCCAGTTCCTCGAACCAGAACCGCAGCACTGCGTCTACCCAGTCGGGCTCGTTGTCGCTCACTTGCATTCCTTCGAATGGGCGGTCATCGCGTGTTCCTGATCAGGCGTCGTGCAGCGAATCTGCATGGAATGCGATGTGGTCAGGCATGAAGGTCTGGATGAAGTAGTAGCCGTGGTCGTACTGCGCATGACGCCGCAGCTGCAGCTTCTGTCCGGATCTTCCGCAGGCATCCGCGAAGAGTTCCGGCCGCAATTGCTCAGCCAGGAACTTATCGCCAAGGCCCTGGTCGACCAGGATCGTGTCGAGGCGCGGCGTCTGCTGCACGAGATGCGTCGCGTCATACGCCAGCCAGTCGCCGCGATTTGCGCCGAGGTAGTTGCCGAACGCCTTGTGGCCCCACGGCACCTGCGACGGCGCGACGATCGGAGCCAGCGCTGAGACCGATCGGTACTGCCCGGGATTGCGCAAGGCGCAGACCAGCGCGCCGTGGCCGCCCATCGAGTGGCCCATGATCGACTGGCGGCTCGTATCGGCCGTCTTGAACTCGCGGGCGATCAGCGCCGGCAGTTCGCGCGTCACGTAGCTGTACATGCGGTAGTGCGCCGACCACGGTGACTGCGTCGCATCGACGTAGAAGCCGGCCGCGAGTCCGAAATCCCAGCTGGCATCGTCGCCGGGCAGTCGCGGTTCACGCGGACTCGTGTCTGGACTCACGAGCATCAGGCCGTGCTCGGCCGCGCGCCGCTGCGCGCCTGCCTTGATCGCAAAAGTCTCTTCCGTGCAGGTCAGGCCCGCGAGGTAATAGAGCACGGGCACGGGACCGGCTTGCGCCTGCGGCGGTTCGTACACCGCAAGCCGCATCGGGCCCGCGCACTCGATCGAGTCGTGCTGCAGGAAGCGCTGCGTGCCGCCCCAGCACGCGTGCTCTGAAAGTAACTTCACGCAACAGCCCTAGAAGGTGACGACGGAGCGAATCGACTCGCCGGAGTGCATCAGGTCGAAGGCGTCGTTGATGCGATCGAGCGGCAGCGTGTGCGTGATCAGCGGATCGATCGCGATCTTGCCGTCCATGTACCAGTCGACGATCTTCGGCACGTCGGTGCGACCGCGAGCGCCGCCGAACGCCGTGCCTTTCCAGGTACGACCCGTGACGAGCTGGAAGGGCCGGGTCTTGATTTCCTGGCCCGCTCCCGCGACGCCGATGATGACCGACACGCCCCAGCCGCGATGGCAGCACTCGAGCGCCTGTCGCATCAGGTCGACGTTGCCGACGCACTCGAAGCTGTAGTCGGCGCCGCCATCCGTCAGCGCGACGAGGTAGGGCACGAGGTCGCCCTTTACCTCCTTCGGATTGACGAAGTGCGTCATGCCGAACTTCTCCGCGAGGCGCTTGCGGGCCGGGTTGATGTCGACACCCACGATCTTGTTGGCACCGGCGAGTCGTGCACCCTGGATCACGTTGAGGCCGATGCCGCCGAGCCCGAACACCACGACGTTCGCGCCCGGCTCGACCTTGGCCGTGTTGATCACCGCGCCGATGCCAGTGGTCACGCCACAGCCGATGTAGCAGATCTTGTCGAAGGGCGCGTCTTCGCGGACCTTGGCGACGGCGATTTCAGGCAGCACGGTGAAGTTGGAGAACGTCGAGCAACCCATGTAGTGATGGATCTTCTCGCCGCCGAGTGAAAAGCGGCTGGTGCCGTCCGGCATCACGCCCTGGCCCTGGGTCGAGCGGATCGCCGTGCACAGGTTCGTCTTGTGCGACGTGCAGCTCTTGCACTCCCGGCATTCCGGTGTGTAGAGCGGGATCACGTGGTCGCCCTTCCGCAGCGACTTCACGCCGGGGCCCACGTCCACGACGATGCCGGCCCCTTCATGCCCGAAGATGACCGGGAACAGTCCTTCCGGGTCAGCGCCGGATCGTGTGAATTCGTCCGTGTGGCAGACGCCCGTGGCCTTGATCTCGATCAGGACTTCGCCGGCCCTGGGTCCGTCGAGGTCCACGGTTTCGATGACGAGGGGCTTGCCGGCCTGGTGGCAGACGGCGGCGCGGGTCTTCATGGTCGATGCTCCGGTCGGTCGGCGGGATGACGGGGGAGCCTAGCGCATCGAGCGCCCCGTTGCAGCGGCGGTCCGGGCCCGTTGCAACCTTTGGCGGCGCTGGCGCATCGAACCCACAACAGGAAACATCCCGGCCGGAGGCCACGCCATGAATTTCGTCACTCGCTGCGTCCTGACTGTCCTCTTTGCCCTCGCGGCCGTCGTGCTCGGTGACGCCGCCCGGGCCGCCGACGACATCAGCAAGGTCAACGGCAGCGTGAAAGTCGAGCCGGGCCAGCAGGTCGGCGACGTCGATACCGTGAACGGCTCCGTGACGATCGGTGCCGGCGCCCGCGCCGGGGACGTCGAAACGGTCAACGGCTCGCTGAAGATCGAGGACAAGGCCGTCGTCGGATCTGCCGAGACCGTCAACGGCTCGATTACGGTCGGTGCCGAGGCCGAGGTTCAGAAAGGCATCGAGGCCGTGAACGGCAGCCTGACCCTGCGCAAGGGCGCCAAGGTCGCCGGCGGTCTCGAGAACGTCAACGGTTCGATGCTGGTCGAGGGCGCGCACGTGGACGGCGGCATCGAGACCGTCAACGGCGACATTCGACTCGCCACGGGATCGCGCCTGACGGGCGGCATCCACGTGAATGAGCACAAGTCGTCGTGGTGGAAGGGCAAGGATTCCCGCAATCCCCGCATCACGATCGAGCAGGGCGTGACGGTCGAGGGGTCGCTGCATTTCGAGCGCGAGGTCGACCTGTACGTCGCGCCGGGCGTGAACCTGCCGCCGGTCGAAGGCGTGCAGCCGCAGCGCTTCACGCTGCAGTAAGAGAAGGGGTTAGGGGATAGGGGTTAGTCGGAACGCGCCAGGTCCTGCGTCTGCACCTGAATTGCGAGGTTCAGTCGTAAAGCTTCGCGGCGGCGCGCAGCTTTTCGGCGACTGCCTTGCGCAGCGATTCCGGCGCGAGCACCTTGACATCCGCACCGTACTTCAGGATGTCCATCACCAGTTCGGGTTCCTGCGAGTATGGAAATTGCAGCACGTACGTGCCGTCGAGCTGCGGCGTGCCGACCTGCTCCGGGTGCCAGGTCTCACGCGACACCCAGCGCGCGCTGCTGGCGCCGAACTGCAGCACGGCGTCCTGCGTCGCCGTTCCGGCGAAGATGCCGTAGCCGCTCGCGTAATGACGTTCAAGCGTGTCTTCGCTGATCTCTTTCACTTCCTTGTCCGGCATAACCACCGCCGTCTCGATGGCATCGAGCCCGAACGTTCGCAGCGCCTGTCGCTTGTGGCAGAAGGCATCGAGGTACCAGTTGTCGCGGTAATGCACGAGCCGCTGCGGTGACACCTCGCGGTCGATCACTTCGCCGTCCTGGCGGCGCTGGTGAAGCAACTTGAGGCGCTTGCGCGTGAGCACCGCCGTGGCGATCGTGCGGAAGTGGGCGGGCGCCACGCGTCGCGATCCCATCGACAGGATCGTGATGCGCCGCGCGATGTCCTCCGCCGAATGTTCACCCGATTCGAGCAGGCTCTTCAGCCGCTTGCGCAGAGGTGCGATCAGTTCGCTCAGTACGCCGGGCTGCAGGTCGCCGAGCAGACGGTCCATCGTGAGCAGCGCCTGCAGTTCGTCTGCCGCGAACCAGAGTCCCGGCAATTGCCAGAGCTCGCTGTCCGCGATGGCGGGATCGAAACCGTAGGCTTCCTGGTCGCGGTCGTACACGATCGGCGCGTGCATGCGGTCGCGCAGGTACTCGAGGTCACGCTTGAAGGTCGCGCGCGAGATGCCGAGTTCCGCCATGAAGTCCTGCGTGCTGACGAAGTGGCGGCTCCGCAGCAGGTTCTGGATCTTGTAGAAGCGTTCCGTCCGTTCCATCCGTCACCGCCGTCTCAAAGTGATCAGGGTGCCCGCAGCCCGGCGCTCGATGTCAGGTAAACAGCGAACGTGCCGAGCCAGTGTCCGCCCTCGTAGTGCTCGCCGGTCACGGCGGGCAGCGCTGCCGCGGCGTGCGCCTCGGCGGCCGCGTTCAACGCGCCGATGCGCCGGTCGCCCTGCGGCAGCCCCGACGCGATCCCGAGCAGCATCCAGCTGCGACTCAAGTTGAGGCCGTCGAGGTGCGCGAGTTTCGGATCGCTGCGGTCGGTCACTTCGCCGGGTGCGAGCCATGCCTTCTTCGCGCTGGTCGGGATGACCGGCAGGAAATGGCGCAGCCAAGCGCCGTACTCGCGCGGCGGCAGGATGCGCCGCATGAGGTCGGCCTCGGCGAGGCAGGGCGAAAGGAAGTCTTCGCCCGAGGGCTCGTAGGCCAGCGGGCAGTTCTTGTCGCTCGCATAGAACGCGCGCGCCTTCGATTCGATCAGCGACTGCATCCCGGTATCGTGGGTGACGCGAGCCCAGTCATGCGCGAGTCCGAAGGCGAAAGCGGTCTGGCTGTGTTCGCCGACGCGGATCGGATAGCGCAGCTTGGGCAGCCAGCTGCGCAGGCGCTGCGCGGCTTCCGCTTCGAGCGGCGCGAGAGTCTGCGACCACTGCTTCGCCTGCGGGTCGTCCCACGTGCGCAATTCCGCGGCCAGCAGCAGCAGCCATGCAAGCCCGTAAGGGCGCTCATACGACGCGCGCCCCGGCGTCTGGAAGTAGGCGACCTCACCCGTGATGTGGGCCGGCGTCAGGCTCTGCGCAAGTGCTGCATGCGCTTCCGCTGCGAACGGCGCCTGTGGAAATTGCCTGGCGAGTCGCGCCAGCAGCCAGTGCCCGTGCACGGACGAGTGCCAGTCGTAGCAACCAAAGAACGCTGGCGACAGTTCGCGCGGCGGGCGCACGTCGGCGTCGCTGCCGAGCGTGTGCGAAATCTTGTTGGGGTACTCCATGTGCGCGCAATGCAGCGCGAGGCTCGCAAACCTTGCCCCTGCGGCTTCGTCCAGCGCTGGTACGGCGACGCATACACCAGGCACCGCGAGCAGACTGATCAAACCGAGCGGTCGCACCGCGAGCGCGATGCGGGCCAGGAGTGCGCGTGGCGAAGCCATGCTTCGACTCTCCGTCGACGAACGTTCAGGCGTGGATCATAGCCCTGCCGTCAGCGCAGCACGTTACCGTCCGCGTCGAGCACCTGCACGTTACCGAGCCCGAGCTGGCGAATGGGTGCCTCGATTTTCGACAGGTCGCCGACGATGACCCACGTGAGCGAGTCGGGTTGGAATGCCTGCGCCGCCGCTTGCCGGACGCCGGCATCGGTCTGTGCCTCGAGCCGTGCCCGCAAAGTGCGCACGTAATCGTCGGGCCGGTCAAATCTGACGATGTCGCCGATGGCGCCGCTGACGGCCGCGTTGGTCTCGTATTGCCCGGACAGCGCGCGCACGTCACGGCTGCGGATCTTGACGACTTCGTCCGCGGTGATGGGTTTCGCTGCCAGGAGATCGGCCAGTTCGCGCCGAATCTCCTGGATCGATTCCACGGTCTTGTCGGTCTGGACCGGTGCCGAAAGCAGCCAGGGTCGCTGGCCGCGCGTTTCCGTCAGGCTCGAACGTGCGCCGTACGACCAGTGCTTGTCTTCACGCAGGTTCATGTTGATGCGCGACGTGAAGGTGCCGCCGAGCACGTCATTGGCCGTATTGAGTTCGATGCGGTCAGGCGCAAGACTCGACGGCATCAGCTGCCCGGCGAGAATCGAGGTCTGCGGTGCACCCGGACGGTCGAGCAGGTAGACGCGCGTCCCGCTCGAAGCTGTCGCGGCAGCGATGGCGGCGCGGGTGGGTCTTGCGCCCGCCGGTGGTTGCCAGTCGCCGAAGTGCCGCTCGAGCAGCGGCAGGATCGTCGCGGGAGTCACCGCGCCCGTCACGATGATCGTCGCGTTGTCGGGCCGCAGGAAGTCCTGCTGGTACGCGACGAGATCATCACGGGTCAATGCGGACACGGACGCCTCCGTGCCTGATCCCGAAAACGGAATGGCGTAGGGATGGCCCGTGCCGTAGAGCAGCGGCGGCAGTACGCGCAGCGCAAGTGCATCCGGGCTCACTTTTTCACGCGCGATGCCTGCGATCCACTCCTTGCGCACGCGCTCTATTTCATTCGCGGGATACGTCGGGCGCCGCACGACGTCGGCCAGCAGTGCGAGCGACGGGTCCGCCTGGTCGGTCATCATCGACACGGCCGCGAATGCAGTGTCGAGGCCCGCCGCGCTGGCAATCTGCGCGCCGAGCCGCTCTGCGCGGTCGGCGATCGCGAGCGAGTCGAGCTTGCCGGCGCCTTCGTCGAGCAGCGACATCGCGAAGCTTGCCGTGCCCGGCTTGCGGCCCTGGTCGCCGACGAAACCGCCGTCGAACATCAAAGAGACACGGGCGACTGGCACGCCCGGACGCATCGCAACGATCACCGGAATGCCATTGCTCAGCTTCATGCGCTGCAGCTCGGGGAAAACGGTGTCGGGAAACTCAGGCGTGACCGGCGGGCCCTGCTTGCGGTCGACGACGTCCGTTGCTGCAGCGGTATAGGGTGGCTTGGGCAACACTTCGAGGGTGTAGTCGCCCTGCGAGAGCCACTGGCGCGCGACGCGTTGCAGATCGGCGGGTTTCGCGGCATCGATCCAGGCCAGCGACTGGCGGTAACAGCCCGGATCGGCTGCAAATACCTCGCACGAGGCGAGCACGTCCGCCTTGCCGCCGAAGCCGCCGATGCGTTCCAGGCCGCGGACGAATCCGGCGCGAATCGCGATCCTGGCCCGCTCGAGTTCGGCTTTCGTCGGCCCGTGCTCGATGAAGCGCTGCAGTTCCTCCGTCATCGCCGCCTCGACGCCCGCGACCGGAACGCCCTGTTTGACGTCGGCCGAGAGAGTGAAGAGCCCCGCGATTTCGAGCGGGGACTGGCCCGCGCCGGCGCTGTCGGCCAACCGCTCGCGGTAGACGAGACGTTCGTAGAGACGCGACGTCTTGCCACCGCCCAGGATCTCGCCGACCAGGCCGAGGTACTCCGAGTCGCGGGTATTGTCGGGCGGCGTGTTCCAGTAGCGCTGCCAGCGCGGCTGCGCGACCTGGTCGTGCATCGTCTCGCGACGACTGTCGGTGCGGGCTGCGATCCAGGTGCCGGGTCGACTTATGGCGGGGCCGGGCGCGATGTGGCCAAAGTACTGCTCGGCTTTGGTGCGTGCCGTGGGCACGTCGATGTCGCCGGCCAGCACCAGGACGGCGTTGGCCGCGCCGTAATAGGTGCGGAACCACTCGCGCACGTCGTCCAGCGTCGCGGCATCGAGGTCGGCCATCGAGCCGATCGGCAGCGTGCGGTAGGGATGGCCTGACGGGAAGCTTGCGCGGTACACCGTCTCCGAGACGCGGCCGTAGGGGCGATTCTCGCCTTGGCGCTTCTCGTTCTTGACCACGCCACGCTGCTCGTCGAGGCGCGGCTGCGTCACGGCACCGAGCAGGTGCCCCATGCGATCCGATTCCATCCAGAGCGCGAGGTCGAGCGCCGTCGTCGGCACGTTCTGGAAATAGTTGGTGCGGTCGAAGCTGGTGGTGCCATTCATGCTGGTTGCGCCGACTTGCTCGAACGGCTTGAAGTACTCGTCGTCGTAGTGCTCGGAGCCCTGGAACATCAGGTGCTCGAACAGGTGCGCAAACCCGGTCTTGCCGGGTGGCTCATTCTTCGAACCCACGTGGTACCAGACGTTCACCGCCACGATCGGCGCCTTGCGATCGGTGTGGACCACGACCGTCAGGCCATTGGCGAGCGTGAATTTCTCGTACGGGATAAGTTCTCCGCCGGCCGGGTCGGGGATTGCCACCGGCGCGGACACGCCCTGCGCTGCATCCGCGACCGGGCCCAACAGACCCGCCCCAGTGACCAGCAGCACTCCCAATCGCCCGCCAAACGTCGCCCGGCGTTCAAATTGCGACTTTCTGTTGCCAAAAAACATCATATACTCCGGGTGAAACCGGCCAGCGGGCCGGAGCGAATCGGGTCGGTCATGCTCGCCGCGGTAAGACCTGATTTACCGCACTGGACTTTGGACCACGTTTACGCCGAAAATTGCTCCGCTGAACTTAATCGCGTCCGTCTTGGGTGTGGTGACGGGCTGGCGGTCAGTGGCCGCCGTTGAATTTATAATGCATGGCATAAAAGCCACAAGGAGAACGCCTCAATGTCATCTCGTTATCTCATTCCTTTGGCTGTTGCCGCAGCCCTCGCGGCCCCGGTCGCTGCCCATGCCCAAGAAGGCACGTACGATCCGGGCAAGTGGTTGGTGCGCGTCGGTATGTCGCAGATCAACCCTGACTCCTACAATCTCGACATTGGCGCTGCTGCCATTGTTGTCGACAGCGACCTCTCGCCGACCGCGACCGTCGAGTACATGATCACTCCGCATATCGGCACAGAACTGCTGGTGGCGTGGCCGTTTACCCACGGTATTGACCTCGATGCCGGCAGCCGCCCGCTCAGTCGCGTCGCGCATGTCGACGTGATGCCGCCGACGTTGAGCCTGAACTGGCACTTCAACCCGAACGGCATGTTCCGCCCCTACATCGGTGCGGGCGTGAACTACACGCTGTTCTCGGGTGAAGAGACCACAGGCGCGCTCGACGGCACCAACCTCAAGATCGACGACTCGATCGGGGCCGCCGGTCAGGTCGGTGTCGACATTGGCCAGCGCAACTGGTTCTTCAATGCGAGCGTTCGCTACATCGACATGTCGACGGACGTCGAGCTGGACGGCGCTAAGCTCGGCACCGCCGACCTGAACCCCTGGGTGTACGGCGTCCACGTCGGCTATCGCTTCGGCCATATGATCCCGCCGGCCCCGGTTGCCGCCCCGGTCGTCGCCCCGCCGCCGCCGCCGCCGCCGCCGCCGCCCGCCAAGTGCGCGGACACGGACAACGACGGCGTCTGCGACGAAGCCGACAAGTGCCCGGGCACTCCGGCCGGCACGAAGGTCGACTCGGTCGGCTGCCCGCTCGAGCAGACCCTCAAGCTCCTGTTCGACTTCGACAGCGCCGAGCTGCGCCCCGAGTCGATCACGGAACTCGAGCGCGTCGTGAAGTTCATGGGCGACGTGCCGTTCGCCAAGGCAATGGTTGAGGGTCACACTGACAGCGTCGGTGCCGATGCCTACAACATGGCCCTGTCGGATCGTCGCGCCAAGTCGGTGTTCGACTACCTGTCGTCGCGCGGTGTTGACCCGGCTCGCCTGAGCTCGGTTGGCAAGGGCGAAACCGCCCCGATCGCCGACAACGCGACCGCCGAAGGCCGCCAGGAAAATCGTCGCGTCATGCTGATCCGCACGGATTCGGGCATGTAACCGACGACGCAACCGCCCGCGGGTTGCTGACGAGGCCCCGTCGCGCAAGCGCCGGGGCCTTCGTTTTTTTCGGGCAGGTTGAATCTGCAGGACCGCTCCCGCCTAATTGCTGCCATTCGGATCCAAAGGAGCGGACATGAAACTGGCAGTGACGACGACGCTGTTGATCGGAATGCTGGCCCTGCAGGCGACCACCGGGCACGCGGCTGTCGCGACGCCGGCGACCGGCCCCAACGACCCGGATCGCCCGCTGACCAACGACAAGGCGCTCTACGCGGCGGTCGACAGCGGTTGGCGTTCGGACGACGCCAAGGCACGTGACCGGTACCGCCACCCGATCGAATCGTTGACCTTCTGGGGTCTCAAGCCCGGCATGACGATCCTCGAGATCCAGCCAGGGTCGCAGTCGTGGTGGACCGACATCCTCGCGCCGTACGCGAAGTTCACCGGTGGCTCGTACTACGTGACGGGCGCGGATCTCGCGAATCCCAAGCTCTCTGAAGCTTCTCGCAAGTCGCGCAGCAGTTTCGAAGCGCGCTACCTGACGAAGCCCGAGCTGTACGGCGACGTGCGCATCCTGAACTGGGGCGACGTGTCGAAGACGCTGCCGGCCGGCATGTTCGACTTCATCCTGACCGCGCGCTCGATCCATGGCTGGATGCAGGACGAACCGAATACGGTGCACGACACCTTCGTCGAGTTCCACGAGGCGCTGAAAAAGGGCGGCATCCTGGCCGTCGAGCAGCATCGCGCCAAGGCAGGCACCAAGCCCGAGAAGCCCGACACCGGCTACGTGACCGAGGCGTACGTGATCGAGCAGGCGAAGAAGGCGGGCTTCACGCTGGCCGGCAAGTCAGAGATCAATGCGAACCCGAAGGACACGAAGGACCACCCGTTCGGCGTATGGACGCTGCCCCCGAACCTGCGTTCGACGCCTTACGGCTCGGGCAAGGAAGAGGATCCGACCTTCGACAAGAGCAAGTACGTCGCGATCGGCGAGTCGGATCGGATGACGCTGAAGTTCGTGAAGAAGTGAGGGGAAGGGGAGGAAGGGCAGGAAGGGATTAGTGGCACTGCCTACCTCTTCCTTCCCTTCCGTGCCTTCCTGGCCTTCCTCCCCTTCCTCCCCTTCCTAGATCTCCTCTGGCTGCGTCCGGATCGCGCCACATGGGCACTCCGACACGCACAGCCCGCAACCCTTGCAATAGTCGTAGTTGAACGCGTAGCGGTTGCCCGGGCCGAGCTTGATCACCGCGTTGTCGGGGCAGACGCCGTAGCAGTTGTCGCACTCGAAGCAATTGCCGCAGCTCAGGCAGCGCCGCGCTTCGAATTGCGCGGTCGCGGGATCGAACCCGCCCACCACTTCCTCGAACGTCGACTGCCGGCGCACCATGTCCAGCACCGGACGCTGCGCTTTCGGCGCGTCCGAGTAATACCAGGTGTTGAGTTTGTCGAACGACGCGAGCTCGTGGCGCGGTGGATGCGTCCACGTTTCGCCGCGCAGCCAGGCGTCGATGTTGCGGGCAGCGAGCTTGCCGTGGCCGATGCCGACCGTGACCGTGCGTTCGCCCTGAACCATGTCGCCGCCCGCGAAGATGCCCGCGTGACCGGTCATCATGTTCGCGTCGACCTTGACCACGCCGCCGTCGATCTCCAGGCCCGGCACACCGTCGAGCAGCGCAAGATCCACGTCCTGGCCGAGTGCGAGCACGACCGAGTCGGCTTCCAGCGTCTCGAACTCGCCGGTCGGTTGGGCCATGCCTTTCTCGTCGAGCGTCATCTTCTCTACCGTGATCGACGACTCGCCGGCCTCACGGATCGTCGAAAGCCACTTCACCAGCACGCCTTCCTGCAACGCCTCTTCGAGCTCCGCATCGTGTGCAGGCATCTTTTCGCGCGTGCGTCGGTAGACAATCACCGATTCTTCGGCCCCGAGCCTCTTCGCAGTGCGTGCGACGTCGAGCGCGGTGTTACCGCCACCGTAGACCACGACACGACGTCCGAGCAGCGGCCGATCTTCGCCTTCCATGCTGCGCAGGACAGAAACCGCGTCCAGCATCTTGCCCGCGCTGCCAGCGGGCAGGTATGAACGCTTGGCAATGTGTGCGCCCACAGCAAGGAACACCGCATCGAAATGGCCGTCGCGCTTCGCTGCCAGCACGTCGCTCACTTTCGAGTTCAGTTCGATCGTCACGCCGAGCGCGACGATGCGCGCTATTTCGGCATCGAGCACTGCGCGTGGCAGACGGTACTTCGGGATGCCGAACCGCATCATGCCGCCTGCCAACGGACCGGCCTCGCGGATCGTCACGGTGTGTCCGGCGCGCGCGAGCTGGTATGCCGCAGACAGGCCTGACGGGCCGGCGCCCACCACCAGCACACGCATGCCGGTGGACTTTGCCGCCGATCTGAATTTCCAGCCGTGCTTCAGTGCCTCGTCGCCGATGAAACGCTCGATCGCGTTGACGCCGACGCACTCGTCCAGTTGCGCGCGATTGCACGCCGTTTCACAAGGGTGGTAGCAGACGCGACCCATGCACGCGGGCAGCGGATTCGCTTCGGTCAGCAGCCGCCATGCCTTTTCATAGTCGCCGGACTCGGCGTGGAACAACCAACCCTGGATGTTCTCGCCCGACGGGCACGCGTCGTTGCATGGCGGCAGGCGGTCGACATAGACGGGGCGCACCGTACGCCAGGAGCCCGTGTGGTTGGCAAGGCTCGAGCCGGGGTCGAGCGTGATCGCAAACGGTTTCTTCACTGCGCGTCCTCCGCGTCGTTCACCAGGCCAAAGCGCTTCACGTTGCGATCGGCCAACGCCTGGATCCGTGCGACGAGGTCCGCATGTCCCGGTGGTTTGAACAGGTGCGCGAACCGGGTTTGCCGCTTCAGGTAGTCCTCGACCGGCAACTGCCGCCGGATCTTCGATACGTTCTTCACTTCACCGTGTTCGGCCTCGAAGACCGGAAACAACGCCGTCTCCATCGCCAGTCGCGCCATCTTGATCGTCTCGGCAGAACCGTGACCCCAGCCGAGCGGGCAGGGTACGAGCACGTGGATGTACCGCGCACCGCGGAATTCCATTGCGCGCCGCACCTTGGCTTCGAGGTCGCGCAGTTCAGCCACCGTCGCGGTCGCGACGTACGGAATCTCGTGGGCCATCGCGATGAGCGGCAGGTTCTTGCCCTGGCCGAAGCGCGCGCCGGTCGATGCACCAACCGGCATCGTCGTGTTGGTTCGTGCAGTCGGCGGCGTCGCCGACGAACGCTGCACGCCCGTGTTCATGTACGCCTCGTTGTCGTAGCAGATGTAGAGCACGTCGTCGTTGCGTTCGAACATGCCGGACAGGCAGCCGAAGCCGATGTCGGTCGTACCGCCATCGCCACCCTGGGCAACGACGCGTACGTCGCGTTTGCCCTGTACTCGCAGCGCCGCTGCGATGCCCGTTCCGACGGCGGCCGTGTTGCCGAACAGCGAGTGAATCCAGGGAATCTGCCACGACGTTTCGGGGTAGGGCGTGGAGAAGACTTCCAGGCAGCCCGTGGCGTTCGCAGCGACGAGCTGGCGGTTCGTTGCCGCCATGGCTG
>JBAVIQ010000519.1:0-8712 GCA_049687035.1 Steroidobacteraceae bacterium | reverse complement strand
CGGTCGGCCTGCTCTACGAGATGAAGTAACCGTCCCGTAACGCAGTGCAGCACGTCCCGCGGCGGGCGAACCCCCGCGGGACGGCAGCATTTTTGGATAGAATCGGGGATCATTTCTGCAGGCGAATCCCCATGTCTGGTTCGAATCGTGAAGCGCCCTCGTCGCGCTTCCTGTTTCCCGATGTCGAGGACTTCCTGACTCCGGTCGGTCAGGCGATCAACGACGATTTCCTGGGTGACGAGGAAGCGCTGATCCGCTCGCTGGCGGACATGGCCCGCCTCGATCCCGCGCAGCACGACGAAGTGCAGGCCACGGCACGCAAGCTTGTCGAGGCGGTGCGCAGGGCGCCCGCCGCCAAGACCGGGCTCGACGCGTTTCTCCGGCAGTACGACCTGTCGTCGCAGGAAGGCGTCATCCTGATGTGCCTCGCCGAGGCGCTGCTGCGCATTCCAGATGACGAGACGGCCGATCGCCTGATCGCCGACAAGCTGCGCGCCGGTGACTGGGCCAGCCACCTGGGCGACAGCCAGTCCCTGTTCGTCAATGCCTCGACCTGGGGGCTGATGCTCACGGGCCGCATCGTGCGGCTCGATCCGAACGACGTCGCCGCGCCGGAAGGCGTGATGAGCCGCGTCGTCGGCCGCATGGGCGAACCCGTCGTGCGCACGGCGATGCGCCAGGCCATGCGCATCATGGGCCACCAGTTCGTGATGGGCCGCACGATGAAGGAGGCGCTCGACAACTCGCTGAGCGGCGCCAACCGGCGGTACCGCTACACGTTCGACATGCTGGGCGAGGCGGCGCTGACCACGGCCGACGCCACCCGGTACTTCGATGCCTACCGCACCGCCATCGGCGCGCTCGCCGCGCGCGTCAACGAATACCCGGACTTCGAATCGCGCCCGAGCATCTCCGTGAAGCTTTCTGCGATGCATCCGCGCTTCGAGCGCTCGCACCGGCAACGCGTTCATCGCGAACTCACGCCGCGGCTGGTGGAACTGTGCCGCCTGGCTCGCGCTGCGGGCATCGCGCTGACGCTCGATACGGAAGAGCCCGAGCGGCTCGAACTGACGATGGAATCGCTGGCGGCCGTCTGTCGCGACCCGTCGCTCGCTGGCTGGAACGGCTTCGGCATCGCCGTGCAGACCTATCAGAAGCGCGCGCTGCCGATGCTGAAGTACATCGTCGGCCTCGCGCAAGAGACCAACCGCATCCTGCACGTGCGCCTGGTGAAGGGCGCCTACTGGGACGCCGAGATCAAGCGTGGCCAGGAGCGTGGCCTGTCGGGTTACCCGCTGTACACGCGCAAGCCCAATACCGACGTGTCGTACCTCGCGTGCGCGCGTTACACGTTCGAGCAGGGCAAGGGCGTGCTGTACCCGCAGTTCGCCACGCACAACGCGCACACCGTTGCGGCTGTTGCCAGCATGGCCAGGAAAGCCGGGTTCGAGTTCGAGTTCCAGCGCCTGCACGGCATGGGTGAAGAACTCTACACGCACGTGACGGACCCGAGCGGCCTCGGCATTCCGTGCCGCGTGTACGCCCCGGTCGGCGAGCACGAAGACCTGCTGCCGTACCTCGTGCGTCGCCTGCTCGAGAACGGTTCGAACACGTCGTTCGTCAACCGCATCGTCAACGAGAACGAGCCGATCGACGCGATCATCGCCGACCCGGTGCGCACCGTCGACGGGTTCGACCAGGTCGCACATCCGCGCATCCCGCAGCCGCTCGACATCTACCAGCCGGAACGCAAGAACTCGCTGGGCGTGCATCTCGCGAACGGCGCGGTGTGCAAGGCGATGGCGGACCGCATGGAACACGTGTCGCGTCGTGCGTGGGTGGCAGCACCGCTGGTTGGCGGTGAGGAGAAGAGCGGGACTGCCGACACCATCCGCAATCCCGCGAATCATGCCGACGTCGTCGGCAGCGTGACGAATGCGACGACGGACCATGTGCGCAAGGCGATCGACATCGCGGTGCAGGCGCAGCCGGCCTGGGACGCCACGCCCGCGGCCGTGCGCGGCGACGCACTCGACAAGGCGGCTGACCTCTTCGAGGAAAGCACGGCCGAGCTCGTGGCGATGTGCGTGCGCGAGGCGGGCAAGTCGGTGCCGGACGGCATCGCCGAAGTGCGCGAAGCCGTCGACTTCCTGCGTTACTACGCGGCCCGTGCCAGGCACGAGTTTGCGGGCCCGCAACGTCTGCCTGGGCCCACTGGCGAAAGCAACGAGCTGAGTCTGCACGGGCGCGGCGTATTCACCTGCATCAGTCCCTGGAATTTCCCGCTCGCGATCTTCGCGGGGCAGGTCGCCGCTGCATTGGCCGCAGGCAATGCGGTGCTGGCGAAGCCGGCTGAGCAGACGCCGCTCGTGGCGGCGCACGCAGTGCGCCTCATGCTGCAGGCGGGCGTGCCCGCCGACGTGCTGCATTTCCTGCCGGGCGATGGTGCCAGCGTAGGTGCCGCTGCGGTGGCCGATCCGCGCATTGCCGGCGTCGCATTCACAGGCTCCACCGAGACTGCGCGGATCATCAATCGCACGCTTGCCGGCCGTAATGGGCCGATCGGCACGCTGATCGCGGAGACCGGCGGCCAGAACGCGATGATTGTCGACAGCTCGGCGCTGCCGGAACAGGTCGTAATCGACGCGGTCCAGTCGGCGTTCAACAGCGCAGGACAGCGCTGCTCGGCGCTGCGAGTGCTGTGTGTGCAGGAGGACATCGCACCGAAGGTGAAGCGGCTGCTGGCCGGCTACATGGAAGAGCTGGTGGTCGGCGACCCCGCGTACCTCGAAACGGATGTCGGTCCCGTCATCGACGAAGCGGCGCGTGCCATGCTCGAAGGGCACGCGCAGGAAGTCATGCGGGCGGCTGCGTGGCATCACCGCATCAAGCTACCGGATGCCACGCGGGCCGGCACGTTCGTCGCGCCGCTCGCGGTGGAGATCTCGTCGCTGTCGGTGCTCGAGCGCGAGTGGTTCGGCCCGATCATGCACGTCGTGACCTACAAGGCGCGCGATCTGGAGGCGCTGGTGGATGCGATCAATGCGACGGGCTTCGGTCTCACCTTCGGTATTCACAGCCGCATCGACGGTACCGTGCGTCGCGTGGCGAGCCGGGTGGCAGCGGGCAATGTCTACGTCAACCGCAACATCATCGGCGCGGTCGTGGGCACGCAGCCGTTTGGCGGCTCCGGCCTGTCCGGCACGGGACCGAAAGCCGGCGGGCCGTTCTACCTCCACCGCTATGCGCACGAGCGCACCATGACGATCAATACCTCGGCCGTGGGCGGCAACGCTTCGCTGCTGGCGATGGAATAAGCGGGCCTGTCCGCGCAAGGAGTTCATGAACCTCAGCGTCCTCGACATCTTCAAGGTCGGCGTCGGCCCGTCGAGCTCCCACACGATGGGGCCGATGAACGCTGCCTGCGCGTTCGTGCATGACCTCGACTCGATGTCGCTGCTGGGACGCGTCGACAAGGTCGCGGCGCAGGTCTATGGCTCGCTGGCCCTGACCGGCCGCGGACACTGTACCGATCGCGCGATCCTGCTCGGGCTCGAAGGCAACCAGCCCGCCACGATCGATCCGGCCGCGATGGAACCCTCGCTCGAGCGCATCCGCCGCACCGGCCGCATCCTGATCGCGGGCAAGCACGAGATCGCCTTCGACGAGCCGCTCGACCTGCTGTTTCACCGTGACCAGACACTGCCGCAGCATCCCAACGGCATGCGTTTCACGGCGCTCGACGCGGCGGACAACGTGCTGCACCGGGAGGAGTTCTTCTCCACGGGCGGCGGGTTCATCGTTCGCGCTCGCGATTTCGGCAAGGCGTACGAAGGCGGACCGCAGGTCGACGTGCCTCACTCATTCACCTCGGGCCACGAATTGCTCGAGCTGGCGCGCAGTCGCGGGCTCGAGCTGCACGAGTTGATGCTCGAGAACGAGCGAGCCTTCCGGCCCGATGCCGAAACGCGCGCCGCGCTGCTCAACCTCTGGTCGATCATGGACGGCTGCATCCAGCGCGGCTTCGAAGCCAACGGGCTGCTGCCGGGAGTGCTCAAGGTGCGGCGTCGTGCATCACGCATGCAACGCGTGCTGCTGGAGCAGTCCGCACAGCATCGCCCGCTCGATGCCATCGAGTGGGTCAATGCGTTCGCGCTGTCGGTGAACGAGGAGAACGCCGCCGGCGGGCGTGTCGTCACGGCTCCCACGAATGGCGCCGCCGGCATCGTGCCGGCGGTGCTCGCGTACTACCGCAAGTTCGAGCAGGGTGCGAGCGAAAACGGCATCGTGCGCTTCCTGCTGGTGGCTGGCGCCATCGGCATGCTGTACAAGCGCAATGCCTCGATTTCGGGCGCCGAGATGGGCTGTCAGGGCGAGGTCGGCGTCGCGTGTTCGATGGCCGCCGCGGGACTCGTCGCTGCGCTCAATGGCACCAACGAGCAGGTGGAGAACGCAGCTGAAATCGGCATGGAGCACAACCTGGGGCTGACCTGCGATCCGATTGCCGGCCTGGTGCAGATCCCTTGCATCGAACGCAACGCGATGGGCGCAGTAAAGGCGATCAACGCGGCCCGGCTGTCGATGCGCGGCGACGGCACACACAAGGTGTCGCTCGACCAGGTGATCAACACGATGCGCCAGACCGGGCACGACATGTCGACGATCTACAAGGAAACCAGCCAGGGCGGCCTGGCGGTCAACGTTCCGGAATGCTGAGCTAACGGTACCGCGGAGGCACGATGCAGCCAGTAAATTCGGTGGTCGTGATTACGGGCGCGTTCGGTGCGCTGGGCTCGGCAGTCGCGCGTGCCTTTGGCCAGACCGGCGCCCGGCTCGCGCTGGTCGACGTATTGCAGCCGTCGGCCGAACTGCAGAGGGATTTCGGCGGTGCCGGGCACATGCTGCTCGGCGGTGCGGATCTCGCCGACGTCGATGCGACGCGCAAGGCGATGGCTGCGATTGCGATGCGCTTCGGCGGCATCGACGTGCTGGTCAACGTGGCCGGCGGATTCCGCTGGGAAAAGATCGAGGACGGCGATCTCGGCACCTGGGATTCGCTCTACTCGATGAACCTGCGCTCGGCCGTCGTCGCATCGAAGTGCGCGCTCCCGGCCATGCTCGAGCGCGGCGGCGGCCGCATCGTCAACATCGGCGCCGGTGCGGCGGGCAAGGCGGCGCTGGGAATGGGCGCCTATGCGGCATCCAAGGCGGGTGTGCAGCGCTTCACCGAAGCGCTGGCCGAGGAACTGAAGGATCGCAACATCACGGTCAACGCGATCCTGCCAGGCATCATCGACACGCCGCGCAACCGGCTCGACATGCCCAAGGCGGACTTCACGCGGTGGGTGACTCCCGAGGCGATCGCGAAAGTGATCCTGTTCCTGGCGTCTGCGGAGGCTGCACCGGTGACCGGTGCAGCCATTCCCGTGTTCGGGCGCGGCTGACGCCGCCGCCCGCTAGGCGAGGTTGCGCGGGTAGTCGAACTCGGCCTCGAGGCCGCTTTCCCAGTCGAGCTGCGACCAGTCGTCCACGGCGAAGCACGCGGTGAAGACGGCGCACGTCGGCATCGTATCGATGTGGTCGCCGGCCGAGAGCTTGTTGGCGCAGTCCGTGATGCCCGGGTTGTGCGCGAACACCATCACGTGTTTCGCATCGCCGCCCAGTTCATGAACGACCTCGAGGATCCGCTTCGGGTCGGCAAGGTACAGGCGCTCGTCCTGCGCGATCCGATCCGCGGGCACTTTCAGCTCGCGGGCCATGATGCTGGCTGTCGACAGCGCGCGCACGGCGGGGCTCGACAGGATCAGGTCGGGCTTCAGCTTGCGCGAGCGCAGGCGTCGCGCCATTTCGGGTGCGTCCTGCTGGCCGCGACGGTCGAGGACGCGGTCCCAGTCCTGTTGCCCCGGCAACGACGTGTCTGACTTGGCATGCCGCACCAGCGTCAGGCGTCGCATCGCGGAGGTGTCCGGGCCGCTCGCCTCGATCTGGTGCTCCCTGTGCTTGTTCTGCTTCCCGGTACTCATTCGCAGGCAACCTCGACGTAACCATCCAGGACGCGCGTAGCGTAGCTCCTGACCGGTTCGTAGGCGGGGGGCGTCAACGCCTTGCCGGTGCGCAGGCAGAAGCGGGCGCCGTGGCGCGGACAAATGACCTGATGATCCTCGACGGCACCGCCGGCGAGGCCGCCGCCGTCGTGCGTGCAGACGTCGTCGATCGCGAAGAACTCGCCGTCGATGTTGTAGACGACGACGAAGGCATCGCCGACTTCGGCCGACGCGTAGTCACCGGGCTTGATGTCCGTGGCGGGTGCTACGCGGATCCACGCACTCATGTATGGAGCCCGTGGGCTGTGTCGGCCGTCACGGCAGGCGGACATCCGTGCCACAACATGATTCGCCGGGACGCCGTAAACCCATCCCTGGGACTCTGGGCTCGGCGTCCATGCCTCGCACAGCCCGGCGCATCAGTTCTGGCCCGACTGTCCTGGCCGTCAACTGGCCGATGCGACGTCGCCTCACATCATCCCCGTCTGCAGCCGAGCCGCCTCGGACATCATCGACTGGTCCCAGGGCGGGTCGAAAACGAGTTCGACGTCGACATGCTTCACCGTCGGGATGATCTCGACCTTTTCCTTCACGTCGGCGACGAGCACGTCGCCCATGCCGCAACCGGGCGCAGTCAGCGTCATCTTGATCGAAAGCACGCGGCCATCGCCGTCGGGAATGACTTCGCATTCATAGACCAGGCCGAGGTCCACGATGTTGATCGGGATCTCCGGGTCGTAGCAGCCCTTCATCTGCTGCCAGGCAACCTGCTTGACGTCGTCGTCGCTCGCATTCGGCGGCAACTCCGGCGTCTCCGCCGGCTCCTTGCCGAGGGCGTCCGCGTCCTTGCCCGCGATGCGGAAGAGGTTGCCCTCGACATAGACGGTGAAGCTGCCACCGAGGGCCTGCGTGATGTAGCCCTGCTGGCCCTGGCGCAGTTTCACGTTGACGCCCGCAGGAACGATCACCGCGTCCACGTCGCGGGTGAAGTTCACAGGCTCGTTGTCGGCTCGGTACAAGGCGGGCTCCTGTCGATCGATCGATTATTCGGTCGAAACCTGATCCTGCTGGTGCAGCGCCGCATCGAGCGTGTGCCAGCAGAGGCTCGCGCACTTCACGCGGGCCGGGAATTCACGGACGCCGGAGAGCGCCCCGAGCTTGCCGAGGCTGCTCACGTCGATGTCGACGTCGTCGCGCGTCAGCAGCTGATGCATCTGCGAAAACAGCCCTTCGGCCTCGGGAATGGTCTTGCCCTTGACGCTCTCGGTGAGCAGCGAGGCCGAAGCGACCGAGATCGCGCAGCCGCTGCCGCTGAAAGACACGTCGCTGATGCGGTCGCCGTCGAGCTTCACGAACACCGTCAGCTTGTCGCCACACAGCGGATTGAAGCCATCGGCGCGGCGATCCGCGTCCGGGATCTCGCGGAAATTGCGTGGACGCCGGTTGTGGTCGACGATGACGTCGCGGTACAGGTCCTTGAGGTCCATCAGCCGAGCATCTCCCGCGCCGTGTGCAGGGCCGCGACCAGCCGGTCGATCTCGGCACGCGTATTGTAGAAAGCGAATGACGCACGCGCCGTCGCGGGCAGCCCGAAGAACTCCATGACCGGCATCGCGCAGTGGTGGCCGGTGCGGATCGCGACGCCCTCGTGGTCGAGGATCGTGCCCAGGTCGTGCGGATGCACGTTGTCGATGGTGAACGACACGACAGCCGCCTTCTCGGGCGCGGTGCCCACGAAGCGCAGGCCGGGAACGGTTGCGAGCCGTTCGTTCGCGTAGACGAGCAATGCATGCTCGGCGGCCGCGATGCGTGCCATGCCGAGCGATTCGAGGTAATCGATCGCCGCGCCGAGACCGATTGCGCCTGCGATGTCCGGCGTGCCGGCCTCGAATTTATAGGGCAGGCCGTTGTAGACGGTCTTTTCGAACGACACGGCCAGGATCATGTCGCCGCCGCCCTGCCACGGCGGCATTGCGTTCAGCAGCGACTCGCGCCCGTAGAGCACGCCGATCCCGGTCGGACCGCACATCTTGTGGCCGGAGAAGGCGTAGAAATCACAATCGAGCTCCTGCACGTCCACTTTCATGTGTGGAACGGCCTGCGCGCCGTCGAGCAGCACCGGCACGCCACGCGCCCTGGCCGCCGCGATGAATCGGTGCACCGGGATGACCGTGCCGAGCGCATTCGAGACGTGGGCCAGCGCAACCAGCTTCGTGCGGGGGGAGAGCAGGGCAGCGAATGCATCGAAGTCCACTTCGCCCGAACGGGTGATCGGGGCGACCTTCAGTGTGGCGCCCGTCTGCTGGCAAAGCATCTGCCAGGGCACGATGTTCGCGTGGTGCTCGAGCCATGAAATCAGGATCTCGTCGCCCGGACCAAAGGCCGGCCGGCCATACGACTGCGCCACGAGGTTGATGGCCTCGGTGGTCCCGCGGACGAAGATCACTTCTTTCGTCGACCTCGCGTTGATGAAGCGGCGCACCTTCTCACGCGCCCCCTCGAACAGGTCGGTCGCTTCCTGGCTCAGCGTGTGCACGCCACGGTGCACGTTCGCATGGGAGTTCTCGTAGTAATGCGACATGGCATCGATGACAGTGCTGGGGCGCTGGCTCGAGGCGGCGTTGTCGAGGTACGCGAGCGGCAGGCCGCGGACCGTGCGCGCGAGCAC
>JBAVIQ010000518.1:0-8889 GCA_049687035.1 Steroidobacteraceae bacterium | reverse complement strand
CAGCATCGATGCCTTCGGCGCGCAGCCGGGAAATCTGCCGCTCGCGCGCAGGCGAGCCTGCCGGAAAGGCGATGCGCCCGCCGGCCGCAACAACTCGCTGCCACGGCACTCCGCTGTCCTGTGGCAGACCGGCAAGCACCTTGCCGACGAGTCGTGCCTGGCGCGGGAGTCCGGCGCGGGTCGCGACGGAGCCGTACGTTGTCACACGGCCACGGGGAATCTTGCGTACGACCCCGATGATCGCTGCGATTCGACGCTCGCGCTCGGCGACGTCGGCGGGTGTGCGCGCGGAAAGTGGAGGCCGTGCAGACTGCGGCATGATGGGTCACATCATGCCATGCATCCCGTTGCTGCCTGCCCGGCAGCCCGACCGTCGGGGCCGCACAGGGTTCCGACCGCCCAGGTCCGCGCGTGTAGCCTGTGATCTGACAGAATATTTGTTGGCCCGGACCAGTCTCCGGGAGCCGCGGTCCATCGATCGTTGACGCCGAACAGGAGTCGGTTGCGATTGCCCCACACTCAACAACGCGAAACGGCCGGTTGGGCGTTCGCCGTCGATCGCGGCGGCACGTTTACCGACGTGGTCGGCACCGCGCCGGATGGATCGCTGCACACCTGCAAGGTCCTGTCGCGGGACCCGCATCGGCCGGCCGACCCGGCATTGCGCGGCATCGGCTTGCTGCTCGCCCAGCATGGCGCTGCCTGCGGCCGTCGCGTGGCTTCGGTGCGGCTTGGCACGACCGTCGCCACCAACGCATTGCTCGAGCGCACGGGCGCGCCGACGCTGCTGGTCACCTCGCAGGGGATGCGCGACGCGCTGCTGATCGGATACCAGGATCGGCCCGACATTTTCGCGCGCGCCATCCGTCGCCCGTCCCCGCTGTACCGGGACGTCGTCGAAGTTCCCGAGCGCGTGGATGCCCAGGGACAGGTGCTGACTCCACTGGACGAAGACGCGCTGGGCCGCGCACTCACAGCCGCGCGGGCGACGGGTATCGAAGCCGTCGCCATTGCGTTTCTGCACGGGTTCCGGCATCCGGCCCACGAGATCCGCGCCACGGCAATTGCACGCGCAGCGGGTTTCGAAGAAGTGATCGCATCGCACGCTGCCGCACCGCTGCTCGGCTTCGTGGCGCGCGGTGACACGACCGTGGCCGATGCCTATCTTTCGCCCATTCTTCTGCGCTACACGCAGGGGTTTCGCGCGAGCATGCGCGCAGCGTACGGCGACGCGACCGTCGCCTTCATGCAGAGCAACGGCGGACTCGTCGACGCCGAGGGTTTTCGCGGCGTGAACGGCGTCTTGTCGGGCCCTGCCGGAGGCGTGGTCGGCATGATTGCCGCCGGTACGGCCGAAGGCCCGCGACGGCTGATCGGCTTCGACATGGGAGGCACGTCGACTGACGTCAGCCTGTCCACCGGCGACATCCCGCGACGGTTCGCCGCCGAGATCGACGGGGTGCGGTTGCAGGCTCCGCTGGTCGACGTCACCACGATCGCCGCGGGCGGTGGTTCGGTGCTGCGGTTCGCCGACGGCCGCCTGCAGGTGGGTCCCGCGTCCGCCGGTGCCGATCCTGGGCCGGCGTGTTACCTCCGCAACGGCCCCGCAACGATCACGGACTGCAACGTCGTGCTGGGACGTATTCCAGCGGATCGCTTTCCGCAAGTCTTCGGCCCGACAGGAGATCAACCGATCGATCCGACTGCCTCACGCGCGCGACTCGCCGAGCTGGCAGCCGCGGCCAGCGACGAATCAGGACTCGAGTACAGCGTGGAGGCTCTGGCCGAAGCCTTCCTGCAGGTCGCCTGTGCGCGCATGGCCAACGCGATCCGCGAGCTCGCCTTGCACCACGGCGAAGACCCCGCACGCTTCGGCCTCCTCGCTTTTGGCGGCGCGGCGGGACAGCATGCGTGCGCCGTGGCCGGGCTGCTCGGTGCCGACGAAGTGCTGCTGCATCCGCTGGCGGGCGTGCTGTCCGCTTATGGCATCGGACTGACCAGTCGTCGCGCGATCCGGCGGCGCACGGTCGAAGCTGCGCTCGACGCCGCGGGACACCAGGCCAGCCTGCAGGCCTTGCGCACACTCGAATCCAATGCGCGTGATGACCTGCTGCGGCAGGGCATCGCAGCAGCGCGAATCGAGATGCGAGCGACCGCGCACGTGCGGCTCGCGGGCTCGGACACGACGATCGAAATCCCGTGGCAGCCAGCGGCTGCGCTGCGCGTCGCATTCTTCGAGGCGCACGCCCAGCTCTACGGCTTTGCCGACGAAGCGGCGCTGCTGGTCATCGGCTCGGTCATGGCCGAAGCCATCGAGCGCGTGGCAGCGGCAGCACCGAACCTGGCCACCCGCACGAAATCGTTGCTCGCCAATGCGGCAACGCCGGCTGCGAGCGCCCCGGTATGGATCGAGGGAGCCGGGCGCACGGTGCCAGTCGTCGCACGTCGCGATCTCGCACCGGGCGACCAGCTGAAGGGTCCCATGCTGCTCTGTGAAGACGGTGCGACGAGCTGGATCGCCCCCGGCTGGGCGGGCCACGTCGCACCGAGCGGCCTGGTTGTCCTGAACCGGTCGCAGTCCGCACTTGGCATCGCTCACCCGGACGCGTCCGCCACCGAGCCCGATCCGATGCGACTCGAAGTGTTCAACGCGTTGTTCATGCACGTCGCGGAGCAGATGGGCGCGGTGCTGCAACACACGGCCAGCTCGGTCAATATCAAGGAGCGACTCGACTTTTCGTGCGCGATCTTCGATGCCGCGGCGAACCTCGTGGCCAATGCGCCGCACATGCCGGTGCACCTGGGATCGATGGGCGCGAGCGTGGCCGCCGTGCTCGACGCGTTCGGCGACGAGTTGCGCCCCGGAGATGCCTACCTGGTGAACTCGCCGTACGCCGGCGGCACGCACCTGCCCGACATGACGGTCGTCTCACCGGTCTTCGACGAGCGTGGCGCCCGCGTCGAATTCTTTACGGCGTCGCGTGCGCACCACGCCGACGTGGGCGGAATCTCGCCCGGCTCCATGCCGCCGGACAGCCGCACCATCGCCGACGAAGGCGTGCTGGTGGAGCCGACGCGCATCATGCGAGACGGGGTGCTCGATCAGGCACGACTGCGCCAGCTGTTTTGCGGCAACCCCTGGCCCGCGCGGAATTTCCCGCAAAATCTCGCGGATCTGCGGGCGCAACTGGCAGCAAATTCCCGCGGTGAGCGGGAGTTACGGCGTGCTGCCGCGGACCATGGTGGTGCCACGCTGCTGGCGTACATGCGCCACGTGCAGGACAACGCCGAACGCTGCGTGCGTCACGCGATCCGCCGGCTGCGCGACGGCAGCTTCCGCTACGAGATGGACAATGGCCAGGTGATTGCCGTGCGCATCGTCGTCGAGCCGCAAGCCGGCACGGCCTGCGTCGACTTCGCGGGCACGTCGCCGCAACAGTCGAACAACTTCAATGCACCACTTGCAGTCACGACTGCAGCGGTGCTCTACGTCTTCCGTACGCTGATCGACGAACCGATCCCGCTCAACGCGGGTTGCCTGCGACCGCTGACCATCGTCGTGCCGCACGGATCGATGCTCGACCCGATCGCGCCCGCGGCGGTCGTCGCGGGCAACGTCGAAACGTCGCAGTGCATCGTCGATGCGCTGTACGGAGCCCTGGGACTGCAGGCCGCCGCGCAAGGCACGATGAACAACTTCACGTTCGGCAACGAACGGTACCAGTACTACGAAACCATCGGGGGCGGCGCAGGGGCCGGGCCGGAGTTCGATGGCGCGAGCGGCGTGCAGACGCACATGACCAACTCGCGGCTCACCGATCCCGAAGTGCTCGAAACGCGGTTCCCCGTGCTGCTGCGTGAGTTCTCGATTCGTCGCGGCTCCGGCGGCGCAGGCAGGCACCGCGGTGGCGACGGTCTCGTGCGGCGCATGGAATTCCGGGAGGCGATGACGGCGAACGTGCTCGCCAACCATCGGCGCATCGCACCGTTCGGTCTCGAGGGAGGCGCGCCCGGGGCGCCCGGGCGCAATACGGTCAGGCGGCGCGGCGGGGCCGACTCAGAAACGGTCGCCGCGACGTTCGGACTCGCCGTAGAGCCGGGCGATGAGATTCAGATCGAGACGCCGGGCGGCGGCGGCTTCGGGGCGCAGGGCGCCTGAAGGCGCGGCGGGCCGCTGATCGGGCGTCGGCGCGAACAATTCCTGTGCCAGGGTCCGGCGTGGCCCGGTGTCTTCGAGCGAGCCGTCGATCACGGGACGCGGCGGCTCGCGCACGGTGAAGCGCGTGCCCGGCGGCAACTGCCGCGGGCTCACGGCCCGCACGGTGCTGCCCTCGAGCCAATGCGTGAACATGAACGAGCGGAGCTCGCCGCTGCGCGGCGTAGGCAGCGAGACCAGGCAATGCACCACGCCACTCCTGACGTCATCCACCGTGTTGACGCGCTCGTCACAGATGACTGCAAAGTGCTGCGTGTCCGCGCCTTTGCCAAAGGCACCGCTCGTGGCCAGTCCGAGCAGGAAGGTATGCACCTGCCGTGCGAGGCGCGACCAGGTGTTGCGGTCGCGCGCTTCGAAACGCGCCCAGCGCGTGCCACTCTCGATGCTGTTGATGATCAGCAGCAGCCGCCGACGGAACGTGAGCAGCGAACTCTCGGGGCCGGCACCCGTGCCACGCGCCAGCGTCTTGAGCTGCGCCGTGCTGGCAACGCTTGCGCGG
The DNA here is from genome assembly GCA_049687035.1 of Steroidobacteraceae bacterium. Lineage (GTDB taxonomy): Bacteria > Pseudomonadota > Gammaproteobacteria > Steroidobacterales > Steroidobacteraceae > RPQJ01. Next base: position 4,174 of record JBAVIQ010000518.1, on the reverse strand, counting down.
ACGGCATGCAGCGGGTTGACGCCCTGCGCCGTGAGCCTCTGACAGTCGGCATCCGTCAGCATTTGCAGTGGGCGCGTGCCGGGACGCAGCAGGATCTGCTCGTCGGGCAGGCCGTCCCAGGGCGATCCGTGCGAATCCATGCGCGCCAGCGCACCGGCGACCGAGCCGCTGTTGGCGAAAGGCTCGTAGCGACCACGCAACCGGTCGAACGCCTGCACGCGCGGGAAACAGATGAACGCGGAATCGCTCTGGAACGCGAGTTCACGCAGGCCGTGCAATGCGTCATCGGCCGTCTGCCACGCAGCGGGCGGATCGACGACGAGCAGCGCACGGTGGTCGCGGCAGAATTGCGCCGCGACCAGCAGCACGCCGGGCCCGATGTCGCGATCGCGCGCCGGCGGCGGTATGCAGACGAAATGCAGGTCTTCGACATCGCGCAATGCGAAGAGGCCGGTGGCGCGTTCAGCCGACCCGATCAGGTCGTAATCCGTAAGCGGCGAGCCATCGTCACCGTCGGGATTCGAATCGACGTAACCGATCGGGTGACGCGCGCCCGCACGGAACGTGCGGTCCGGACGCACATTCGGCACGGCGCCGCGCACCCGCACCAGCAGGGATTCCTGCAGCGCCGAGGTGATGAATCGCGTCGTGCCCGGTTCGGTCGACAGCCGCCGGAAAATTTCCTGGTCTTCGATTTGCTCGGAGCCGAGAGCGCGCACGCGCTGCAGGACGAGGTTGAAGCGATCTTCCTCGCTCGGTGCGATGTTGTCGTAGTCGACGGAGGCTCGCAGAATCTCGCGTGTGCCGGGACTGAGTGCTTCGAGCACCAGCTTTTCGTCGCCACAAGGCAGGCTGATGGTAGCCGGCGCGCCGCCGTTCACGACGCGCACGATGACCGCTTCGCGGCCGCCGTTGTCGAAGTACTGCTCGACGGCGTACGACAGCATGCTCGGCTGCCAGAGCCCGCCGAACACCTGCTGGTATTCGGAGTAATTGCGCACACGCACTGGACGGTTGACGGGACCGCGCAACGCACGGCCGACGAAACCTGTCGTCGCCGTCGGCAGACGCACGATCGGCAGGTCTGCGCCAACCGCTACCGTCACCGTGATGCCAGTGTGGGCAATATCGCGCAAGGCCGCGCCTCGCCTCAAGAAACTGCCTTAAAGTACCATAAGTTATCGGCCTTCGAAGCGACCCCTGATCCGGCGGATCGCAGCCCGTTCGACTTCAGGTTCCAGCGGACGAGGTCGGCCTGCGGCGACTGCGGCCGCGAACGGTCAGCGTATTGGACGCCGGTGCAGGCGCCGACAGGCGCTCGCGGCAGCGCTCGGCGAACCAACGCAACCCGACCTCGCCGGTTGCGATCGGGCCCGTTTCAGCAGCGCCCAACGCCCCCATCCCCTGCTGCACGCGCGCGAGCATGCGCGCGTCTGCCGCCAGGGCCTGGCGCCGCACACGCTGATGCGTGTAACGCAGCAGGCGCATCTCTCGACTCGAATCGGGTGCCGCGTAGCGCAGCTCACGGAACGCGCTTTGACCGGTGGTGCCCGGCAGGACTTGCTGGACGTAAAGGCCGTCGGGCGCAAGTTGCAGCAGCAGGTTCGGCCAGAGGTAGACGTACTCCGCGCGTGCCGGGGTCGAGTGCCTGTCGCGCAGCAACTGGCGGTACACCCGCGACGACCACGTGTCGCCGAGCTCGCCCGTCGCGACTTCGGCTGTCGCACGCAGGGCATCACCCTCGCCCTGCTCAAAAACCAAAGGTGCGAACAACCGCGGCTTCAGGGCGGGTCGTGCAATGTCGAAATGCGCGGTGTCGAGCATGTGCTCGCACGCGAGTTTCCAGTCTGCCGCGCAGGGCGTTGCGCGCGGCTCGACCACGCGTCGCATCGAAGTCAGGTCTGGCCAGGCTCCGACCGCGGCGTCGAGCATTTGCTCGACCGCAAGCCGCGGCGTCTGGAAGGCCACGAAGACCAGGCCGCGCCACTGGGCGACGTGGAGCGGATGCAGCGAGTGAGCGTCCGCGTCGAACTCGTCGAAGTGCTGGCCGGCGGGAATGCTGACGAGCGCGCCGGATTCGTCGTACGTCCAGCCGTGGTAGGGGCAGCGCAAGTGCCCGTCGATGCAGAACGCGAGACCGGTGTGCGCATCGCCTTCGACGAGGCGCGCGCCCCGATGACGGCAGGCGTTGCGAAAGCCCTCCAGGCCGCCCGCTTTCGTCCGCAGCACCACCGCAGAACGCCCGCTGCAGTCGAATCGCACAGCGGTACCGGACGCAGGCAGGTCTGAGACGTGGCAAACGAACTGCCAGCTCGGTGCGAAGATGGCGGAGTATTCGAGCGGTGCGCGGGTAGCGTCGAGGTAGAAGCTGGCGGGGAGTCCTCGCACAGCCGCCTAGCGTCCGCCGCTGGCGACGACCGGAGCAACGACCGATGCCTCATCGCGGATCGGCACGGGCCGGTCGCTGCCGTCCCAGGTCGCGCCTGCCGGGATGCGATTCTCGACGAGCCGCGCCGACGCCAGGAAATGGTCGAGAGCGACGGCCGGCTGCGAGACCGGCACTGCCACGCCTTTCGACGCGTTCACGACCTGTTCGGCGAGCGCCCAATCGACCGTGAGGGCCGCCGGCTTGGCGCGCTGCCCCATCTTATCCTGCACTTTCTTGTTGAAGCGCTGACCCTTGGCCGCGGCTTTCGCTTCCGGATGTTCCTCGTGGGGAGGGAACGACTGCACGTAGAACTGGCCGTCCTGAACTTTGTAGAGCAGCGGCTGGTTGACGACCGTGACCTTGGTGCCGATCGCCAACTGGGGAAACAGCGTCCCGATGTCTTCCGGATACAGCCGGATGCAGCCATGGCTCGCGCGCATGCCGACGCCGGCGGGCTTGTTGGTGCCATGCATGAGATAGCTCGGCCAGCCGAGGTTCATCGCGAACGCGCCGAGCGGATTGTCGGGACCGGCCGGCACCCGTGCGGGCAGCATGTCGCCGTCGGCCGCGTGTTCCTTGCGCACGGAAGCGGGCGGCGTCCAGACCGGATCCTTGCGCTTCGAGACGATCTTGGTGCTGCCTTCGGGAGTCGCCCAGCCGACCATGCCGATGCCGATCGGCACCGTGACCACGACGCGCTGCTCGCCCTTGGCGGGCTTCGGGAAGTAATACATCCGCAACGCTGCAAGATTGACGACGAGACCTTCGTGCGGCGCGTCCGGCAGCACGAACTGTGTGGGCAACACGATGCGGGTGCCCGCCTTTGGGAGCCACGGGTCGACGCCCGGGTTGGCGTTGATGACTTCGTCGTAGCCGAGATTGAAGCGGCGTGCGATGTCAGGGAGCGTGTCTTCCTCGGTCGCGATCGTCGCCTGCAACGTGCCGACGACCGCGGTGGTCTGCGGGTCGTACGGGAACGTGTGCGTCGCGAGCGGTGCCGCGTACTGCGGCTTCGGCGGTTCAGGCGGCGGCGGCGGTTCTTTCTGCTGCGGCGTGAAGATGCTGCAGCCCGCAAGCGTTGCGAACACGGCGACGAGCGCCATGTGGCGCGTCGACCTGATGCCAAGAATATTCACGGTTCCGCTCACTTTCCACCTCTCCTCAAGCGTCGAACGGCCCACGGCCGTTCAAAGCACGGCGGGGCGGTTCGGCAGTTCGTCTTCGTCGCGCCCACCAGGCAACGGCGGGTAGTGACGGGCCAGCAACCGGCCAGCCTCCTGCACTCCTTCCACCGCGCCCCGCTCATATTGCCCGGCGCGGAACTTCTCTTCCATCGTGTTGCAGACCGCGGCCCACTCCGCCGCGCTGACACGACCGTTGAAGCCCCTGTCAGCCACGATTTCGACGTCGCGGTCGGCCAGCTGCACGTAGATCAGGATGCCGTTGTTCGCTGCGGTATCCCAGACCCCCAGGGCGGCAAAGACCCGCAGGGCCCGGGCCCGCGGCGTCATTCCCGCCCAGACCTCGTGCGGCTCGAGCGAGGCTTCGATCGCGAAGCGGATTTCGCCGCTGTGGGTGCGCTCGGATTCGGTGACCGCGCGCTCGATGGCCTCGAGGGCTTGGACCGGGAAAGCACGCGCAAGTTTGCGGCGCGTCGAAAACAGGTGACGGAATAGACGTGTCCAGTCCATGGCCATCACCAGCCGCCCGAGGCGCCGCCGCCCCCGAAACCGCCGCCCCCGCCGC
>JBAVIQ010000517.1:0-1766 GCA_049687035.1 Steroidobacteraceae bacterium | reverse complement strand
CTTCCGGCGAGCGTGTCTGCCTTTCCGCTCGCCGGAAGGAGAACCGGACCGGGCGCTCGACATCGCGCAGCTGAGCGGCTTTTCCGCCTCGCCCGCTTGCACGGGAGTGGTGCAGGAAGTGCGCGTGGCACAACCCGGATCGCTCGCGTAGAATTCCCAACTTAGCCCGTGAGACAAATCTGCACCGGAGTGAGCACAGCTCAACCCCGGTGGTGGTCGCACGCGCTAGTAACTGATCGCTGCGCCGGAGGTAACCCGTGACGTCACCCGCTGTCTTGGCTCTAGAGGACGGCACTGTGTTTCGCGGCGTTTCCGTTGGCGCCGCCGGCACGTCGACCGGCGAGGTGGTCTTCAACACCGCCATGACGGGCTACCAGGAGATCCTGACCGACCCGTCGTATTCCCGGCAGATCGTCACCCTGACGTACCCTCACATCGGCAACACCGGCACCAACCCCGACGACCACGAGTCGAGCCTCGTCCACGCCGCCGGTCTCGTGATCCGCGACCTGCCGTTGCTGCACTCCAGCTGGCGCGCCACCGAATCCCTGCCGGAGTTCCTGCGCCGCCGGCACACGGTTGCCGTCGCCGAGATCGACACCCGCAAGCTGACGCGCATCCTGCGCGAAAAAGGTGCGCAGGCCGGCTGCATCGCCAGCGGCGACGCCGCACTGCGCCCCGACCTCGCGATCGAGGCGGCACGACGCTTCCCAGGCCTCAAGGGCATGGACCTTGCCAAGGTTGTCTGCACCGACCGGGCCTACCAGTGGAACGAAGGCACTAACTGGTCACTGGAACAGGGTCCGGGTCGTCGGGCTGGCCAGCGCCTGCACGTCGTGGCCTACGACTTTGGCATCAAGCGCAACATCCTGCGACTGCTCGCCGACCACGGCTGCCGCATGACGGTCGTGCCGGCGCAGACCTCGGCCGAGGACGTCGTGGCACTCGCGCCGGACGGCGTCTTCCTCTCGAACGGTCCCGGCGATCCCGAGCCGTGCACGTATGCGATCGACGCTACGCGTGAATTCCTCGCCAACGGCACACCGATCTTCGGCATCTGCCTCGGGCACCAGATCCTGGGCCTCGCGGTGGGCGCGAAGACCGTCAAGATGAAGTTCGGCCACCACGGTGCGAACCACCCTGTGCTCGAAATCGAGACGGGCCGCGTGCTGATCACTTCCCAGAACCACGGCTTCGCCGTCGACGAGACGACGCTGCCTCCGAACGTGAAGGCCACCCACAAGTCGCTGTTCGACGGCTCGCTGCAGGGCATCACCTGCGTCGATCGTCCGGCGTTCAGCTTCCAGGGTCACCCCGAAGCCAGCCCGGGCCCGCGCGACCTCGTGCCGCTGTTTGCGCAGTTCGTCGAATCCATGCTGCGCAAGGCGGACACCACGCCGATGCGCAAGACGGTCTGATCGCAGGAGCCCCCGCCCGCATGCCCAAGCGCACAGACCTCGAAAGCATCCTGATCATCGGCGCCGGCCCCATCGTAATCGGCCAGGCGTGCGAGTTCGATTACTCCGGCGCCCAGGCGTGCAAGGCGCTGCGCGAGGAGGGCTACCGGGTCATCCTGGTGAACTCCAACCCCGCGACCATCATGACCGACCCCGAGATGGCCGACGCGGTCTACATCGAGCCGATCAACTGGCGCACGGTCGCCCGGATCATCGAGAAGGAGAAGCCGGACGCGCTGCTGCCGACGATGGGCGGCCAGACGGCGCTCAACTGCGCTCTCGACCTCGTACGCGAAGGCGTACTCGACC
>JBAVIQ010000516.1:0-2791 GCA_049687035.1 Steroidobacteraceae bacterium | reverse complement strand
AGCCAGGCGCTCTTCCCTAGTGCTTCAAGTCTTGCTTGATGTCGCCGATCTTTGCCTGGACCTTGCCGAGGTTCTTTTCAATCTTGCCCCTGGTTTCCAGCTTCGCGTCGCCCACGAGGCTGCCCGTAACCTCCTTGACCTTGCCTTTCGCTTCCTTGGTTCGGCCCTTGATCTGGTCCTTGTTGACGAACATGACGTGCTCCTGGCAATGCAGGCTGGCATACGGCCAGCACGCCGTACTGGAAGATCGGACGATCGAGGCGGCACACCTGGACTTGCTCAGTCGCGTCGTCACCGCGGTGGCGATCGTCGCACCCAGTACTTGAGTGGCTGGGTACCGTCACGGTGCTGCCAACCACACTGGAAGTGTGAGCCTGGTTGCCATCCAGGTCTGTACGCTGCACTACGGATGCCACAACGAGCCACCGCAGGTGGCGTCCCCCCATTCCGACCGTCTCCCCGCCAACAGGGCGCCGCGGATCGCGGCGTTGAGTGGAAGCTCGCCACCACCGGTGCGTAAGGAGTACCGTGCGCCTTCCGCCGCCAACGCACGAGGCGTGACCGATGCTCAAGCTTTACGGATTCCCCGTCAGCAACTACACCAACATGGTGGAACTCGCCTTGCTCGAGAAGGGACTGCCCTTCGAGTACGTGCTGACCTTTCCAGAGCAGACGCCGCAGTTCCTCGCTCGCAGCCCGCGCGGCAAGGTGCCCTTTCTCGGCACCCCCCAGGGCCTCATCAACGAGGCCAGCGTGATCCTCGACTACCTCGAGGACACGGGGCAGGGCGCACCGCTGCTGCCGGCCGATCCTTACGCGCGCGCGACTGTTCGCGCCTTGATGAAAGAGATCGAGCTCTACATCGAACTGCCGGGGCGCAGCTGCTTCGCGGAAGTGTTCTTCGGCGGCAAGGTGCCCGAGGCGATCAAGAGCAAGGCGCGCGAAGACCTGCTGGCCGGATTCGCCACGTTGAAGCGTCACGCCCGCTTTGCGCCGTTCGTGGCGGGCGAGACCTTCACGCTGGCCGACATCGTCTTCCTCTACAGCGTCGACCTCGCGGCCGCGGTCGGCAAACAGCTGTTCGGTCTTGATCTCCTGGGCGACATTCCCCCCGCCCAGGCGCTGCTGCAACGGCTCGGTGAGAATCCACACGTCAAGACGATCGCCGCCAAACGAGAGGCAGGACTGCCCGCTTTTGTGGCCGCGGTGCGCGCCCGCCTGCAAGCCGCGCAGTAGACAAGGCAGACGCTCAACGATGAATCGACCTGCCTTGTCACTTGTCGGCGCAGCACCATCCGCCCGAACGTCGCAACCGCTACTTGATTCGGAACACGTTGTACTCGACGCCCGGTCCCGCGATGATCCGGCCCTGGCCAACAAAGACATTTTGTTGCAGCCACGCGTAGCGCGGATCAGATGACTCGAATCTTGGAGTGGTGCGGAAGTATTGCTGATCGAACTTGGTCGACAGGCCGTTCTGCAGGGCGCTCGTGACCGCTTCGTTCATCTCGATCAATCCGTAGTACTGCACGTACAAGACTGCTCCATCGGCCATCTGTATCTGAGCACGAACGTCGAGCCGTCCCCATCCGTCCGGGCCAATGAGCAGCCAGTCAGCACCACCGGTGAGGAGCGTGCCTCGTTCGCCCGCCGCGCCATGGAACTCGCCGCCCACGACCTCGAAGACCATGCGCGTGCCAAACGGGCCACCTGCCTGGATCGGCGGCTTGAGGATAGCGGTGTACGTGCCCACGTATTCGAGTTGAGGTGTACTGACGGTGGCAACCATTCTGTTTCTCCTTCGCGCTGCCGATTGATGTATTTGCCTTCTCGACAGCCAATGGTCAGCTTCCGGCCGATCTTACGCCTGCACGACCGCCCGCCAGCTGCGCCGCCGCGGCTGCCGCCGCTCCGGTTGGCGCGGACGTCATCCACCGCGCCAGCCAAGCCGCCAAAGCAATGCCCTGAATCAGCCCCTCGCCCATCGCGCCCCACACGATGCGAGGCGCTGTGAACTCCGGCCTCAAGATCAGCCACCCTTCGATCGTTCCCGATCCGGCGACCGTGCTCGCCCATTGCCCAAGCACCACGTAGAGCCCGGCAAGCGTCGCTACCCGTTTCCAGTAATTCCACCCGGACAGAGTCGGGACGAATGGAAAGAGCACGACAGCGATTAACAGACCGCGGAGAACCTGCGCTGGCAGCATCCACCGAGTGACATGACTCCACAGGAGCGGGTCCGCCGGGGTGCGCATGACCTGGGCAGCCAACCCCTGAGGTTCGAAGAACTGGTGCGTCAGAAACGCATACGCGAGCACACCAACGCCGACGTATGTGACGACATGAGCTACGATCACCCGCGCTGAGAACCGGACGAACTGCTTCACTCTCTCACGCTCCTTCACAACCCACCTTAGGTCGGCCCAACTTTGAATTGAACGACATGCATGTCGGTTCAATTCCTCGATGTCGGTACAAGACCGGCCCGTGTCCATCAGATCGCCCCCGATGTCGGTGTAATTCTTTGTCTGGACATGCTCGCGCGATCCACGCTGCCGGACAAGCGGCAGAGCTGGGCTAGCAATCCGTCCCCGGTGCCGAAGGACCGCTCCTGGCCGACTTTACGCGTACACGAGTGTCCGCTTCGCCGTTCCACACCTACCCACTCAACTGCCCCACCACCCGCCGCGTCTGTCCGTGGTCGCGGTGCTCGAACAGATAAATCCCCTGCCAGGCGCCGAGCGCCGGGCGACCGTCCGTGACCGGAATGGACAGCGACACCGCATTCAAC
>JBAVIQ010000515.1:0-3542 GCA_049687035.1 Steroidobacteraceae bacterium | reverse complement strand
GTCAAGGGCGATCCGCTCGCGGACATCACCCGGTTGCAGGACGTTGCGGTCGTTATCAAGGGCGGGCTCGCCTTCAAACTACCGGCAGAGTGAAGCGGTGGCGGTCGGGATTGTCCCAGACGACTTGTTCGCGCCCGCCGGGACCGGCAGCGTGCGGCGACTTGCGCCGAATCTGCAGCGGCTTGTCGCCCCCAATCCCAGTCCGTTGACCGGACCGGGCACGAACACCTACGTCGTCGGGTTCGGCCCGAATTACGTAGTGATCGACCCCGGTCCCGACGATACGGCGCACGTCGATCGCATCCTGGCTGCGACAAACGCGTGCATCAGCCACGTGCTCTGCACGCATTCTCATCCCGATCATTCGCCGGGGGCCGCCGTGCTCAAGGCGTTGACGCAGGCGGTCGTGCTGGGCCGGCCCGCGCCGCGCGATGACCACCAGGACGAGTCGTACCGTCCGGACGGCTCGCTCGACGACGGCGCTCTCATCGAAGCGAGCGGCGCACGGATCCGCGTCCATCACACGCCTGGTCACGCTTCGAACCACGTCTGCCTGCTGCTCGAACCGGAGGGCTGGTTACTGACCGGCGATCACCTGATGAGTGGCTCGACGGTCGTCATCCTGCCGCCGGACGGGTCGATGCGACTGTACCTCGAATCGCTGCGCCGCCTGCGCACGCTGCCTCTCACGGCTTTGCTGCCGGGCCACGGCGCGGTGATGCCGGACCCGCTCGGCGAGATCGATCGGGTGATCGCACATCGGCTGCGACGCGAAAGCAAAGTGGTGAACGGCCTGCTGCAACTCGGTGGCGCCGCCACGCTCGGTGAACTGGTGCCGATCGTGTATGCCGACACGCCGGTCGCGTTGCATCCGCTGGCGCGGTATTCGCTGCTCGCCCATTTGCAGAAGCTGCTCGAGGAACGGCGCGTCGCGCAGGACGGCGAACGCTGGACATGGCTCGCGGCGTGAGCCGGGCCGTGCCGGCCGGACGCAGGCTCAAGCGCATCGTAGTCGGCAACGCGAGCGTCCGGCTCGGCAGGCACTGGGCCTTGCGCGATGTTTCGCTCGATGTCCGTGCCGGTGAGCACTGGTTGTTGCTCGGACCGAATGGCGCCGGCAAGACCGTCCTGCTCAAGCTGCTGCGTGGCGACGTGTGGCCGACCCCCACGGGACGCGAAACCCGTCGCTATCACCTGCGCGATGGCGAAGTGCTCGAGCAACCGCTGTTTGCGGCTGGCCGCATCGCTTACCTCGGTCCCGAGCGTCAGGATCGTTACGTGCGCTACGAATCGACGCTCGATGTCGCGCAGGTCGTGCTCACGGGTTACGACGATTCTGCTTTTCCCCTGCAACCCGCAACTCCGGCGCAGCAGCGTCGCATCCAGCGGGTGCTGCGGCAGGTGGGCCTGGCCGGCTATGCGTCGCGGACATTCCTGTCGCTGTCGTACGGTCAGCGCCGCCGCGTGCTGCTTGCGCGCGCAGTTGTGTGCGAACCGGACGTGCTGCTGCTGGATGAAGCGTTGAATGGCCTCGATGTCAAAGGGCGCGCGGCATTCCTGCGTGCCCTGCGCCTGGCGTCATCGCCGCGGACGGCATGGATACTGACGAGTCATCGGCGCGGCGACGCACCCGCGGATCTCACTCACATCGCGCGCATTGCCCACGGCGGCATCGAATGCGTCACGGACCTGCGTGCCGGCGCTGTCGATCCATCCGCTTCGCGACTCGAGACGCGACCAATGCTCGCGCCGGCAGCGATGCGCAAGGCGCATGGTGCGAGCGCCGGCGCAAGCAGGACTCGCTCCGCCAAGCCGCTGCTGCGACTGCATCGGGCTGCGGTGTACCGCGAGGAGCGGCTCGTCATGGGCATGTTCGACTGGACGCTGGAACGCGGTCAGCACTGGTGCCTGCGCGGCGCGAACGGGGCGGGCAAGTCCACGTTCGTCGCAATGCTCTACGGCGACCTCTGGCCCGCGCACGGCGGCAAGCGCGAGCGTCAATGGCCCGCGGCCGACGATTGGAAGGCGAGGGTCGGGCTCGTGTCACCGGAGTTGCAGGCGCGGTATGCCGCGACCGGGTGCACCGTCGAGCAGATCGTTGCGTCCGGGTTTCATGCCAGCATCGGATTGAACGAGTGGCCGACGGCGGTCGAACTCCGCTGCGTGCGGCGTGAATTGCGCGCGTGGGGACTGACGGACCTGGCCACGCGGCAGGCGCGCGAGTTGTCCTATGGCCAGCTGCGCCTGGCACTGGTTGCGCGCGCGTTCGTGCGTCCGCGCCGCCTGTGGCTGCTCGATGAGCCGTTCGACGGCCTCGATGCCGAGGCGCGGCAGCGGCTGCGTGCAAGGCTGGACGGAGCAGTGAGCCGTGGCGCGACTGTGGTGATGGCCACCCATCACGAAGAGGACGTGCCGGCTTACGTGACTCGCGCGCTGCAGCTGCGGCGTGGCCGCGCGCCAGTCATCACGAACCGGTGAGCATACGGGCGCGCTGAGTGCGCGGCGATGACGGGAATCAGAGCGGAAGCACCGCCTCGCAGACGATCACGGCGTCGCCGGTCACGCGCACGCCGGTGGCGCGCTTGCCGCTGCAGGCCACCGTGACTTCGACGCGACCCGGCCGATCGACGAAGCGGCCCTGCAGCCCAACGAACGACGCTTTGCCTTCCGTCGGAGTCAGTAACCCGTTGTGCAGCAGGTACACGCCAAGCATGCCGTGTGCGTTGCCGCTGACCGGATCCTCGGGCACGCCGATGACCGGGCAGAACATGCGCGACTCGGTGGTCGTCGGGTCCGACCCTGGCTTGACCGCGAAGACGAAGAAGCCGTCTGCGCCCACGTGCGACGTGAGGTGGATCAGCTGGTCCATCTTCGGCTGCAGCGAGTCGAGCGTGTCGGGCGACTGCAGACCGATCAGCAGGCGCGAGTTCGCCGTGCTCATCACCTGCACCGGGCAGGCCGGGTGCAGGCTGGACGAACTGATGCCCAGCGCATCGAGCACCGGGCCCAGGCGTTCTTCCGGCACGATGGGGCCGAACGTCGCGGGTGTCTGGTCGATCGTGACCCGCAGATTGGGCGCCTTGCCGCTCACTTTGACGCCGACGATGCCGGCCGCGGATTTCTGGCGGACCTTGCCACGCGGCACGCCATCTGCCATCGCACGCACGTAGTGCGCAGCGACCGTCGCATGACCGACGAATCCGACCTCACGGCGTGGCGAGAAGAAACGCAGCTCGACGTCGTAGTCCGGTGAATCCGAACCGAGCACGAATGCCACTTCGAAGCCGGCAAGCTCGCGCGCTATGCGGCGCATCTCTTGCTCCTCGAGCACGTCCGCATCGAGCACGACCGCGGCAGGGTTGCCGCAGAAACGCTCCTGCGTGAAGGCATCGACGAGGAACAGACGGCATTTGCGCTGAGTCATGATGGCAGCAGGCTTCCTGAGCTTCGAGGATGGGCATTAGTGCTCAGCCGCTGCGCCCCGTCAACATTTTCAGGTCATCGCCTGCCATTTGAGTTCTATAATTGGCGTCACCTTGGGG
>JBAVIQ010000514.1:0-2070 GCA_049687035.1 Steroidobacteraceae bacterium | reverse complement strand
GAGGTGCAGATCGCCAAAGGTGTGGACGAAATCGCCCGGCTCCAGATCGCACACCTGCGCGACCATGAGCGCCAGCAGCGCGTAGGAGGCAATGTTGAACGGCACGCCGAGAAACACGTCGGCGCTGCGCTGGTACAGCTGGCACGACAGCTTGCCGCCCGCCACGTAGAACTGAAACAGCGCGTGGCACGGCGTGAGCGCCATGCGCTCGAGCTCGCCCACATTCCAGGCGTTGACGATGATGCGGCGCGAATTCGGGTCGCGCTTGATCAAGTCGATCGCGCGTGCGATCTGGTCGATTTCGCGACCGTCTGCGGCCTTCCATTTGCGCCACTGGGCGCCGTAGACGGGACCCAGCTCGCCCTTCTCGTCCGCCCACTCGTCCCAGATGCTGACGCCGTGCTCGCGCAGGTAGCGGACGTTGGTGTCGCCGCTCAGGAACCAGAGCAGTTCGTGCACGACCGACTTCAGGTGCAGCTTCTTCGTCGTCATCAACGGGAAGCCTTCGTCCAGGTCGAACCGCATCTGCCAGCCGAACACCGAACGCGTGCCCGTGCCGGTACGGTCGCCCTTCTCCGCGCCGTGATCGAGGATGTGCTGCAGCAGTGCGTGGTATTGCCGCATCGTCGTCAGAGTGCGCGGTAATTGCCGGAGAGTTGGCGCTGCTTGTACGCGAACGCCAGCATCGCGAGGCCGATCAGGATCATCGGCAACGACAGGACCTGCCCCATCGTCACCCAGTCGAACAGCAGGTAGCCACGGTTGGCGTCGGGCACGCGCACGAACTCGATCATGAAACGGAACACGCCGTAACAGACCAGGAACAGCCCCGAGGGTGCCCAACGGAACCGGGGCTTGGACGTGAACCACCAGAGGATCACGAACAGCGCGAGGCCTTCGAGCGCAGCCTCATACAGCTGCGAAGCGTGCACAGGCACGCCGTCGACGATTACGGCCCAGGGCACGTCCGTCGGCTTGCCCCAGAGTTCGCCGTTGATGAAATTACCGATGCGGCCTGCGCCAAAACCAATGCCCGTCAGCGGCGCGGCGAAATCGAACACGTCGACCAGTAGCTTCTTGCGGCTGCGCGCGAAGAGCGCAAGCGCGACCAGCACGCCGATCAGGCCGCCGTGAAACGACATCCCGCCTTCCCAGATGCGGAACACGCTGAGCGGCTCGCTCAGGATCCGCTCGGTGCCGTAGAACAGCATCCAGCCCAGGCGGCCGCCGAGGATCACGCCGACGGCGGAAAAGAAGATGAGGTCGTCGACTTCGACCGGCTTCCAGGTGGACTCGGGTCGCCCGGCACGGTGACGGGCCAGCCACCAGGCCGACAGGAAGCCCACCAGGTACATGAGGCCGTACCAGCGGACGTGCAGCGGTCCTAAGGACAGCGCGATGGGATCGGGGTGCGGATAGACGAACATCGGCCGGGTATCTTACCTTCCGGAACGCTCAACCGCCCGTCTGGATCGGGATCACTTCCGTGCCTTCCGGGAACAGTTCCTGGCGGATTTCGTGCACGAGACCCCAGTCGAGCGCCGTGTCCGGATCGAGCGTCTGGCGGGCGAGCATCGCCCGCAGCACCTGCTTCTTGGACTGCCGGGTATTGGCGGCGATTACGCTCGCGCAGTTTTCCATGTCCACGCGCAGGCTCTTCACCAGTTCCATGAGCTTGGGCTCTTCGTAGCTCGCGGCCTCGCGGAAATTCATGCTGACCGGGTGCATCAGGAAGCGCGCCTGCGGCACCGAGATTCGCGTCTGGCCGGCGCAATAAAGCGCCACGCCGATCGAGTCCACGCTGCCGATGTTATGCGTCGTGACCTGGGCCGGGATGCCCTTCAGGTAGTTGTAGGCCGTGAGCCCGTGGAACACCGAGCCACCCGAGGTCGAGATCAACACGGTGAAGTGCGTGGCGCCGGCCGCCAGTTTCTGGTCCACGGTGCGCATCAGCGTGCCGATGCTGGCCTCAGTAACCGGCGTATAGAACTTGATGACGAAATTGTCCGCCATGCCGGTCTCCAGGCTCAGTCCTGCACGACCCGGCAGAACAGCGACTTCAGGTAGCGC
>JBAVIQ010000513.1:0-15094 GCA_049687035.1 Steroidobacteraceae bacterium | reverse complement strand
GGTGCGGTAGTAGTCGCCGAGCCAGGCACGGGTCAGCGACCACGCCGTGAGTTCCATCGGCTTGGTCAGCGCGGTGGTCTTCCGGCCGTAGAGCACCGACCGGCCATCCGCATTGCGCGAACGCGCCGCGAGCACGACACCGTGGCAGATTGCGCCCACCGGAATCTGCGCCGCAAACGCAGCCACCACCAGCGACTGCAACTGCGTCGACTCGAGGTAAGGCTTCATGCCCGGCGCGTGCCCACCCGGCAACAGCAGACCCTGGACATCGGCGATCCGCGACTGCGCATACGTGATCGGATGCAGAAACTCGGGACTTGCCGCCATCTCGGCGTAGGCCTGACGGCCGTTCGCGTCGGCCTTCAGTACAGGGGCCAGCACGCCCAAGCCCCGCCCCGTCAGGATCCGCGCGTCGGCCTGGCCCGGGGTCCCATCAGGCGTTGCGAACACGACCGCAATGCCGCGTGCCCGCAATACCTTCCACGGCACGGCCGCTTCGGTCGGATCGAAGTCTGCAGTGGGAATCGGCAGCAGCACCGTCGGCATCGTTGTCTCTGTCGCGCGAACGCTTCACGCCGGTGGCAGACGCAAGCTGCGCCACGAACCCGCGTTCAGGACTTGCCTGAACCCTTGCCCGCGCAGCCGGTGGGCCGCCATCGCACTGCGCGTGCCGGACGCACAGCACACGATTACCGGCCGATTCCGATCCAGCTCTCCGGCGCGCTGGCCGATCTCCGGCAGCGGAATGTTCACGCTCCCCGTCGCGTGACCACCCGCGAATTCCGCGAGGCTGCGCACGTCCACCACCTGCGCCCCTTCCTTGAGCAGCGCCGGCAATCGACGCCGTATGAGCAGCGACGACAGCACGCGCCAGGCGAAATACGCGACCACGAGGCCCAGAAAAAGATAATCAAGCATCGCTGTTCTCCACGCCACGGCCGCCGGTGGGCCCGATCAATCGAACGGCCACGGCAGGCTTCTCTTGGCCGTGCCCTCACTCGGTTCCTGAATGGGCTCGCGCGGCTCAACGACGACCTCGCGCCGCGCTTGCCGTTCCACCGCGCGCCACCACGGCGACACCCGCTCCACGTGCGCTGGCTCCACGGGCTCGCCGAGCCGCGGCATCACCAGCTTCACGCCGCGCTTCGAACCACGCGCCAACAGGGTCTCTGCCGGCTCATCCCACGCGTGCATCGCGAGACTGAACGTCCCCCAGTGCACAGGCAGGAACGCGCTCTTGCCAAGCAGGGCCCAGGCCTCGAGCGCATTCTCCGGGCCCAGGTGAATGTGCCCCCAGGCGGGATGGAACGCGCCGACCTCGAGCATCACGAGATCGAAGGGCCCCAGCCGCCGCAGGATCTCGGCGTATTCCGTCGTGAGCCCCGTGTCGCCGCTGAAGAACACCGCGTGCTTGCGCGACCGGATCACCATCGACGACCACAGCGTGGAATTACGGCTGCGCAGGCCTCGCCCGGAGAAGTGCTGCGACGGCGCGGCTGTCACCGTCAGTCCCACCTTCGGAGCCGAGTACGACTCCCACCAGTCCAGCTCGATGATGCGATGGGCCGGGACGCCCCAGGCCTCGAGATGCGCACCCACGCCGAGCGACGTGATGAACGGCACGTCGCGCTTCGCCAGCGCCCGGATCGTCGTGTAGTCGAGATGGTCGTAGTGATCGTGCGAGATCACGACCGCATCGAGGTGCGGCAGCGCACGGATCGGGATGGGCACCGGCTGAAACCGCTTCGGGCCCGCCCATTGCGATGGCGAGGCGCGCGAACCCCACACGGGGTCTGTCAGTACGCGCAGTCCGTCGATCTCGATCAGTACCGTGGAATGCCCAAGCCAGGTTGTCCGCAGGCCGCTGCGCGGCTTCCTGGTCCAGACGGCTGTCGGATCCATCGACGGCAGGGGTGCTTTCGGCACGCGGCGATCACCCGCGAACAGGAACTCGCGGACGGTCGGCATCGCCACGTTCGTCTGCAACAACTTCGGGAGCACGGGATGCACGTTGCGAAAAGTGCTGCCGTGCCATAGCGGCGACGACTGCACGCGCTCCCGTCGCAACCCGTCCGGTTTCCTGCCGAGTGATTTCATTTTGACCCGTGTATGAACCTGGGGACCGAATTGTCGAGTGTTGGGGCGGACAATCCGGGATGCAACCCGCGGTTTGGCTGATTAACCACGATGCGCGGAACTTGGATGGCGCGGCAACATCACCCGACGCCGCAACCCCCCGGGGGAACGATGGTTTTCTGGATCGGCGCGCCTTGCCGTCTGGCAGTTGGGGCGCTCGTGTCGGTATTGCTGGTTCCTGGCGCGCAGGGTGCCGACTACAAGGTCGGTGAAGGCAAGCTGACCGTTGCCGGCTCGGTGTACCTCGGCACCGCGATCCGCGCCGACGAACAGGACCCGAAGCTGCTGGCGAACGCCAACAGTTCGCTGGTCGGTATCGCCGGCAACGCGGTGACACCAGCTGCCGGCCGCAACGGCGACGACGGCAACCTCAACTTCGATCGTGGTGATCCGGTCGCGTAGGTGCTCAAGGGCTACCTGTCGCTGTCGTGCACGTGGCGCGACTACGGGATCGAGGCGAGCGGCCAAGGCTGGTACGACTATGCCACAGCGGATGCGAGTCACCCGTGGGGCAACGTGCAGAACGGGTATGCGGCCGGCCAGCCTCTGAGCGATGAAGGCGCGCTGGCTCGCTCGAGCTTCAGCGGCGTCGTGCTGGACAATCTTTACGGCCACGGCCACCACCAGTTCGAGCAGGTGTCGGTCGACTGGAAACTCGGTTGGCAGACGCTCGACTGGGGCAAGCGACTGCTGGTGCTCGGCGGGCTGCGTGACCTCAATCCGCAGGACTTTCCTGCGTCGCTGCGGCCCGGTGTCGATCGCGAGCACGAAGCACGCATCACGTTCCCAGCCGTGTTCGGGCGCATCGGGCTGTCAAAGGCCACCAGCCTCGAGGCGTTCTACCAGCTGCACTTCGAGCCCACCGCGTTGAACACCTGCGGCACGTTCTTTTCATCGCTCGACTTCATGGCCGAGGGCTGCGACAAGGCGATGTTCGGCAACCTTTCCGACCGGGCCGCAATCGCGACCGGCATCTACGTCAAGCGCACCGCGACGCAGGACCCGTCGAACTCGGGGCAGGGCGGTATCGCGCTGAAACACACGATCGATTCGTGGGCGACCGAGTTCGGGCTTTATGCCACGCAGTTCCATTCGCGCGCGCCCTTCTACAGCGGGACCAAGTCGGGACGTGAGACGGGCCCGCTGTTCCTGCCGGGCGATCCGGGCGACCTCAATCCGTCGTACTTCACCGAATACCCCGAGGACATCCGGATGTTCGGCGCCACGTTCGAGAAGAAGTGGCGTGGCGGCGTCGTGCTCGGCGAGGTTACCTACCGTCCCAACCAGCCGCTGCAGTACAACTCGTACGACGTGATCAGTGCGGCCGTTTCAAGGACGGCGCCGACTCCACTGCGCGAGAAGGCGGATGCCGTTGCGCCAGGCGGAGTGCTGCGCGCCTGGGAACGGCATGAGGCGCTGCAGGTGCAACTCGGTGCCACCGGCGGACTTCCCGATGTGCTGGGTTCCGCTGGCATGAGCTACGGCGCCGAACTCATCTACAAGCTCGTACCGGACCTGCCGCAGGTGTCGGTGATGCGATTCGGGCGCGCGGAGGTGTTCGGGCAGGGGCCCGTCAACGGGGTGTGCCCGCCACCCGCCGCATCAGTGTCGTGTTCGAGTGATGGGTACGTATCGCAGGAAGCCTTCGGCTATCGGCTGCGCGCGGGCCTGAAGTACCCGAAGGTGATGGGTGAGGTCGACCTCATTCCGTCGTTCGTGTTCGGACAGGATGTCTGGGGCTGGTCAGGCGATGGCACGATTCTCGAAGGCCGCATGCTCGCTGCGGTCTCGCTGCAGGCCATGTACTCGAGTCGCTGGTCGGTGGCAGTGGCGTGGCAGCCGACGTGGGGTGGCACCTATAACAACTCGCGCGACCGCAGTACCGCGCAGGCGTACGTCAGCTACCAGTTCTGAGATCGTCAGTGCAGCATTCCACGTTGTGTCATGGCGCGCGCATAGAAGAACAGTCTGAAGGCGATGAGCCAGATGACTGCCGTAAACACCGCACCACCGGTTCCCATCCGCGCCTGGCCATCCGTCAGCACCTGACTGTAGAGCGCGGCCAGCACCATGCCGACGATCGGTGAGGGCAACAAAAAGGCCGAGCGTCGACAGGGCGCGCTCGGCCGTGCTGGCTCCGGGTCTCCAAGCCTCGCTGCCGGACGGAGCTAGTCAGTCGCCCGTCAGCCAAGGCATTCCGCCGCGCGAGCGCGCTGCGGACGCGAGGGGCGGACTGCAAGCGACGATCGACTGCGGCCCTGGCCCACCCGGCCCCGTGTCGCCGACCGCCAGCAGGCATCGACACGCGGGACACATCTGTCTTGTACGCCGGGATTCGGCGTCGCGGCAGTTCCAGTTGTACCTAGTGTCGCTGTGGTCGAGCGGTCGTGTTGGCGGATCGAGACTCAGTACCAGAAAGTTTATTATAATCATAATGTTACACCCACTAGTTAAAGTGTGTGCGTCACCCGTTCAGGTGGGTGCGGGGGGCAGCCTGGCGAGGGCAATGTCGCCCATGCAGCACTAGCCGCTGTTGCGCAAGCCCGCCGCGATGCCGTTGATGGTCAGGTGGATGCCGCGCCGGCTGCGCTCATCCTTGTCGCCGGCGCGATAGCGGCGCAGCAACTCGATCTGGATGTGGTTGAGGGGATCGAGGTACGGAAACCGATACTTGATCGAACGGGCCAGCTGCGGATTGCCCGCGAGCAACTCGTCGGTTCCCATGATGCGCAGCAGGGCCGACAGGGTCGACTCGAGCTCCGTCCGGATGCGGCCGAAGATCCTCGAGCGCAACTCGGGATCAGTGACGAGATCGGCGTACCGCGACGCGATGGCGACGTCCGCCTTCGACAGCACCATCTCCATGTTCGACAGCACCGACGCAAAGAACGGCCACTCGCGATGCATTTCCTGGAGCAGTTCGAGACCATCGTCACCGTGTTCCTGCAGCCACGCATCGACGGCAGAACCGAACCCGTACCAGCCGGGAAGCATCAGCCGGCACTGCGCCCACGAGAACACCCAGGGAATCGCACGCAGCGTCTCGATCGAGCGTGACTGGTTGCGCGATGCCGGGCGGCTGCCGATGTTGAGCTCGGCAATTTCGCTGATGACCGTGGACTCCCAGAAGTAATGCTCGAACCCCGGCGTCTCGTAGACGAGGTGTCGATAGGCGCCGTACGCGCTACCCGACAGTTCTTCCAAAGCCTGCAGATACCGGGGCTGAGGCGCCTGGCCTGCACCACCCAGCAGCGTGGCCTCGAGCGTGGCGGCCGCGAGTACTTCGAGGTTGCGTCGTCCGACCTCGGCATTCGAATACTTGGCGCCGATGACTTCGCCCTGTTCCGTGACGCGGATCTGTCCTTGCACGGTGCCGCCGGGCTGCGCCAGGATCGCCTCGTACGTCGGTCCGCCGCCGCGCCCGACCGAACCGCCGCGACCGTGGAACAGTCGCATGCGGATGCCGTGCCTGCGAAATGTCTCGACGAGTTCCGTCTGCGCCTTGAACAGCTCCCAGCGCGAGGTCAGGTAGCCGCCGTCCTTGTTGCTGTCGGAATACCCGAGCATCACCTCCTGCGCCTTGCCCCGCGAGGCCAGCATGCTTGCGTACACCGGGATCGACAGCAGCGCATCCATTGCGCCAGCCGCATTGCGCAGGTCCGCGATCGTCTCGAACAAGGGGATCACGTTGCAGCCGAGGTGAGCGTCCGTCGCACGGTAAAGGCCGACCTCGCGCAGCAGCAGCACGACCTCGAGCACGTCGGACACGCCGTCGCACTTCGAGATCACGTAATTGGGGATGCACGCGGCGCCGTAGCGCTGGTGCATCCATGCCGTGGCCTGCAGGATCGCGAGTTCGCTGCGGGTCTCGACGCAGTACTCGACGTACGGCGAGCTGAGCAGTCGTGGGGTCGCCAGCTCCTCGGTCAGCACGCGCACGCGCCCGGCCTCATCCAGCGACGAATAGTCGATGTCCGGTCGTGCTGCCCCGAACAGCTCGCTGACGACGCGCTGGTGCACGTCCGAGTTCTGGCGCAGGTCCACCGCGGCGAGGTGAAAGCCGAACACGTCGACGGCACGTCGCAACCGACGCAGCCGGCCCCGGGCGAGCAGGGCGGAGTCGTGCGCTTCAAGCGAGCGACGGATGATATCGAGGTCGGCCGCGAACTCGGCCACTTGCGTGTACGGCGGGGCTGCGCCAATCGCGTGCCGCAACGGTTCGTGCATGTCGAGGTCGCGCGCCGTCGCGGCGACCCGCGCGTACAGTCCGGTAATCGCGCGTCGATACGGCTCGTCGCGACGGTGCGGGCTCTTGTCCGGCGAGCGGTCGGCCAGCGCGTTCAGTTCGGCGGAGACAGCCGTGACCAGGGTTGTCATCGAGAGTTCGGCTCCGAGCGTGTGCAGCTGCTCGAGGTAATACTCGAACACCCGCGACGACTGCATGCGCAGCGTGCGCTCCAGCACGTCCGCGGTCACGAATGGATTGCCGTCCCGATCGCCACCGATCCACGACCCGATCCGCAGGAACGAGGGCAGTTCGGACACCGCCGCACCCGGGTAGCGCCGTTGCAATTCGTCTTCGAGCGCGCCGTACAGCAAGGGCACTTCGGGCAGGAACGTCTGCTCGAAGAACGACAGGCCATTGGCTACTTCGTCCAGCACCTCGAGTTTCTCGAGCCGCAGCATGCGGGTCTGCCACAGCGAGAGCACCGCGCCGCGGATCGACTCGTCGTTGGCCGCCTGTTCCAGCGGCGTGAGGCGAGCGCGCTCGCGTGTCTGCAGCAGTTGCTCGAGCTGCATCTCGAGGTCGCGCACGCTCTTGCGCTGGACTTCAGTGGGGTGCGCCGTCAGCACCGGCACGACCACGCCGTCGCGGAAGAACGCCGACAGTGATTCCAATGCGACGCCGGCCGCTTCGACGCGATCGAGTGCCCGCACCAGGCTGCCGTCCGCCTGCGGTTCGCCATTGATGTCGGACTGGCGCTTGCGGCGGCTGTTGTGCAGGTCTTCCGCGAGGTTGGCCAGGTGCGAGAAATAACTGAACGCACGCGCCACGATCATCGTCTGCTCGCGGCTGAGCCCATCGAGGATGCGCTCGAGCTCACGCCGCGCCTCGACGTTCTCGTCACGGTGGAACGCGATGGCGCTCTGTCGCACGCGCTCCACCACGTCGAACGAGGGGCTGCCTTCCTGGTCGCGAACCGTGTCGCCGAGCAGACGGCCGAGCAGGCGAATGTCGTCCCGCAGCGGACGGTCTGGCTCGTTGTCGGAATCCACGGCTATGAGTTGTCCTTCCGCGCGGGGTCCGCCACGTCCTGGGTAAGCTCATGCACGTCGAGGTCGAATGGCCGTTCGCGCGGCGGCACGAAGTCCTTGGGGAACCAGACGAACGACAGCCGCATGATCCTCGCGACACCCGGGATGTCGTCGATACGCGTCAGGTAGATGCCGAACCGGTTGCCGCTCGGCAGCAGCGTGTTGTCCGAGAAAGGGAACGAGTAGGGCGAAAGCGTGAACTCGATCGGCGGCGTGTGCGCCTGCGTTTCACCGTTGGCCCCGAGCAGCACGGAATAGATGCCGACCGTCTGCGCGGCCCAGCTGACCGCGCGGACATTTACCTGCAGGTTATCCCGCCCATCGGGCGACGCGATGCGCAGGGGTGTGCCTTGCGCGGTGCTCGAGCAGTTCAATGCGAGCGATGCGCTTGCCGTATCCGCGGTACCGGGTACGGCACACGACAGCAGCTTGTCGGCCGCCTCGGTGCCATCGGAGTTCAACGAGATCTCGAGGAACGACGGGCTGCGTCCCTCCTGTCCCACGACCGTCGACAGCAGCGGCGCGAGTTGGCGTGAGATCACGCGACGCGAGGTGCTGCGCAACCGGGCGCGCGCCTCTTCAGTCTGGCCGGGCAGGGTATCGACGTAGCGCAGCAGCGGGCCGAGTTCGAAGTGCTCGTGGAAATTCAGTGCCAGCAGTTCTGCCAGCAACGCAAGACGCTGGGCGCGCGGCAGGTCCATGTTCGCGCCGGCTTTCACCTGTTCGGTCTCGCTCTGCAGCAGCGGTCCCACCAGCTCGCGGAACATCGCCGAACGCAGGTTCGTCTCCGACTCCTCGCGCTGGTTGCGCAGCGACTGTGAATTGTTCTTCGTGGCGATCGCGATCTCGCGTTCCTTGAGCGTGTTGGTCGCGTAGAGGCCGACGATGGTGGCCGCGACCGTCAGCAGCGGGATCGCGAGTGAGTTGACGATGTTGGCCGTGAACTTGGCGTTCTCGCGCCAGTCGCGGCGAGGCGGCTTGTCGGTTTCGTGCGTCACGAACGGGGTGCCGGTCAGCCGCAGTCGACGTTGACAGTGACGGGTTCCGAGAGGCTCAGGAATTCCTGCTCGCGCTGCGTCGGCGCCAGGCACTTGGCCTTGTAGCGACCCGGGGCCAGCTGCAGCTGGTACGCGCCGGGCTTCAGTTCGGCGATGGTCTTGCCCGAGGCATCGACGATCACGGCTTTGGCCGTGGCTGGCGTTACGGTGCCGGTCACGACGTCGGCGGCAGCGAGGCTTGGCAAGCTCGCCAGGGCGACGAGACCGAGCGCGAAGTTCAAAGACGGGCGAAGGCTAGTGATGGTCATGACTCACTCTCTTATGAGCAGGGGCGGGAACGCGACGGACGTTACCGCGCGCATGGGGGGGTGGCAACACGGGTTCGTGCTTGGCAGCGGGATTGCGCGAAGTTTGCTCGGCAAGTACCTGATTCTAATACCGAAAGTGCCACGGGCGAGTCGCGCTCGACGAACGTGGCAACACGGTATGGGGGATGCGCACCGGCGAACATCGGTAGGTGCGTGACGCGAGCACCACGCTGCTGCTGCCGCTCAGTACCAACGGGACCTCTCGAGCCAGGCCAAGCCTGCTCGATCGTCCGTTCAGCCGGAGACCTTAACGGCGGCGGGCGAAGCTCGGGCGGGCGCCAGTCGAGGGACCGCGGACGTCCTTCTCGCGGAAATTGATGCGACCCTTGGTCAGGTCGTACGGCGACATTTCCAGTGTCACCTTGTCACCGGCCAGGATGCGGATGCGGTGCTTGCGCATCTTGCCGGAGAGGTAGGCGGTAATTTCGTGGCCGTTTTCCAGCGTCACGAGAAAGCGCGTGTCGGGCAGCACCTGGTTGACGGTGCCCTGCATGTCGATGAGTTCTTCCTTAGCCATTCATTCACCTGGGTGTGCCGGTACGGCGGGTAACGCCGTGGACACTGAGAGGCGGAAGGCTCAAGCAGGGCGCGGCGCACGCACGATACAGCAACCCTGTGACCGGCGTCTGGAAAAAAACCGACCCGGGTGGCAAAAAGCGCGTATAGTCCGCCGCGGGTAGTCTCCCTTCTACTTTCTGTTTGGGCAGCCCTCGCGATTTCTCGCGCAGTCCGGGCCCAGCGCTTAGCCGAAGAGTTTCCGATCCACGTGGCACCGTTGCCACGCGACTGTGATCGTCCCGCGTCAAATCGGGAGTTCTCTCAGCCGCGCTGCCTCATGCCTTGATGTTTTTGTAGTCCCCAGGCTGCTTGAGCCCGTCGTTTCGATGGGCACGGCCGAACGGACTTTTTGTCAGTGAGTATCAAATGTCCAAGATCTATGTTGGTAACCTGCCTTTTTCCGCCACCGAAGACGCCGTGCGTGAGCTGTTCTCAGCCCACGGCACCGTCGACTCGGTTGCCCTGATCAACGACCGTGACACGGGTCAACCCCGTGGCTTCGGTTTTGTCGAGATGACCTCGAACTCCGAGGCCGCCAAGGCGATCCAGACGCTCAACGGTTTCCAGATGGGCGGCCGCGCCCTGAAGGTGAACGAAGCCCAGGCGAAGACGGAACGTCCCCGCCGCTGGTAAGCGTTCAGGCTGATCCGGACCGGTTGACGGCTTAACCGCAGCCGACTGGAACGAGGAAGCAGCAGACGGCCCCTTCGGGGGCCGTTTTGCTTTGTGCGGTCCAACGGGCGCGCTAGGCTTTGCGTATGCAACAGCCGCCCCTCGAACTGCGCGTCATTTCGGCCCGCGAGGTGCGCGAACTGCTGCCGTTCGGCGAATGCGTCGCCGCGGTGGATCAAGCGATGCGGGGCGTCAGCGCCGGCAAGGTGCTGATGCCGCTGCGGCAGTTCATGCCGTTGCCGGCGGGCGATGGCAGGCTTGCGTGGATGCCGGGCTACCTCGGCGATCCCGAGTGCTTCGGCATCAAGCTGCTGAGCCTGTTCCCGGGTAACCCCAAGGTGGGTCTCTCGTCGCACATCGGCCTGTACTTGCTGTACGAATCGGCACACGGCCGGCCCGTTGCGATCATGGAGGCAAGCGCGCTCACCGCGATCCGCACGGCCTCGGCCAGCGTCGTAGCGACGCAAGCCCTGGCGCGGCCCGACTCGCGCACGCTCGCCATCATCGGCACAGGCGAAGAGGCGCGCTCGCACATCGATGCATTCCAGGCCGTGCGCCCCTTCGAGCGGGTGATCGTGTGGGGGCGCAATCCGGACGCTACGCGTGAGTGTGCGGAATACGCACTCGGCGCAGGTTGCGCCCATGTGGAAGTCGCGTCGTCCATTGCCGCGGCTGCCGCGGAGGCAGACGTGATCTGCACCGTGACTGGCTCACCCAAGGCCATTCTTGCTGGTCGCGACGTGCGCAGGGGCACGCACCTGTGCCTGGTCGGCGCGTCGATTCCCAGTTCGCGCGAGGTAGACGACGACCTGGTGGCCATGTCGCGCTTCTTCGTCGACTATCGCGGCAGCGCGATGGCACAGGCGGGGGAACTGCTCGATGCGATCAAGGCAGGCAGGGTGACGGAAGCGCACATCCTCGGTGAGATCGGCGACGTGTTGAGTGGTACGGTGCCTGGCCGGTTGGCGGACGACGACGTGACCGTATACAAATCACTTGGCGTCGCGGCGCAGGACCTGGTCAGCGCGCTCGTCGTGTATCGGCACGCGCTGGAGCGCGGGCTGGGAACGGCGGCAGAGTTGTAGTGCCCAATCGATAAACCGGCAGCGGCACCGTGGATGAAGCCGGGTCAGAACCCCAGGGCGCGGCGCATCACGTGGTAGATCGTGTGCTGTTCCATCGTCCCGCGAAACAGGTAGGCCTGCGGGCCGCCGGCATAGATGGCCACGTCCTCGCCCCCGTGGGTTTCGGAACCCAGTGGCACCAGCGCTTCCTGGTAGAAGCCGGGCGAATCGGTGTCGTCGTCCGCTTCCAGGTGACGCCCGGCATTGATCGGCCGTCGCACCTCGGGATCGCTCTTGGCCGGCAAGTCCGCGTGACCCGGTCCGTTCGCGTAGCCAAGCGTCGTGTAGGGCCTGCCGTCGCGGGCCAGCTCGGGTCTGGTCTTGCCGGGCTCGATGACGGGGCCGAGGATCGGGTTGCCGCGCCTGGGGTAACCGGCCATCGTGAAGACGTGGCTGTGGTCGGCCGTGACGATGATCAGTGTGTCGCGCGGATTCGTGAGTTCCTGCGCAGTGCGTACCGCATCCGCCAGCGCGAGCGTGTCCGTCAGCGCGCGATAGGCGTTGCCGGCGTGATGCGCGTGGTCGATGCGGCCTCCTTCCACCATCAGGTAGAACCCCTTGCGGTTGTTGCGCAGGATGCCGATGGCCTTGGCCGTCATCTCGGCGAGCGAAGGTTCATCGCTGGCGCGCCGATCCGCTTCGTACTGCATGTGTGACGGTTCGAAGAGCCCGAGCAGGTGTCGCGTGGACCCGGGATCGATCGCGGCAAACTGTTCGCGATTCCATACGTACGCCGAACCCGGTTGTGCGGTGACCCATTCGTCGACCAGCGACCGACCGTCCTCGCGGGATCCGTGGCGCGCCGGATACTCCGGATCGGTGGCCGCCGCCGGCATGAACGGCGTGCGTCCGCCACCGAGTACCACTTCGATGCCGTACTTGCGCTGCGCCGCGACCAGTTGCGATGCGATGTCCGTGACGCTCGCGCCGGCGGGCAGGTGCGCGTCGGATTCCCATTCGCGATTGGCGGTGTGCGCGTAATTGACGGCCGGCGTCGCGTGAGTGACGCGCGTGGTCGTCACGACGCCGGTCGACAGGCCGTGCGCTTCGGCCTGTTCCAGGATGGTCGTAACGGCGTGTCGCGCGACGACGGTCGCATCCTGCTCGTCAGGATTCACGGTTTCGTCGACAGATATCGCGCCGCCCCGCGTCTTGATGCCAGCGACCATGGCCGTCGCCGTGGGTGCCGAATCGGACGTCTGCTGGGTCGTGCTGTAGGTCTTCGAGAGTGCAAGAAAGGGCAGGGTTTCGAAGGCCAACTGGTGCTCCTCGCCGCTGCCGCCGGCGCGCTGGCCCGCGAGGATGCGGGCTGCGGTGACGGTCGAGATTCCCATGCCATCGCCGACGAACAGGATCACGTTGCGCGCCCGGCGTCGGTCGATCGGTTCCCTTTCGTGCTGCGCCACGGCGTCGGCGCCGGAGCGATACCAGGCTGCGGCGGCTGGGTCAGCAGGCTCAGCTGCGGCTGCGGAGGCGGGCAGGGTACCCACCGCGAGCGCGAGCAGGAACGATGCAAGAAAACTGGGGGTCGGGGGCATTGGCGGCTCGGCAGTCTGCGGCAGGGCGACACCTTACCTTGCCACGCAATCCTGACAAGCGCGTGACGCCGGGGCGCGCAGCCTGGCGGGGTGACTACCGATCCCCTGGCGGTAGCCCGGGCAGCTAGAATTCCGGGCGACGATTCGAACCGAGGGTGACTGCTGCGTGGCCAGGATCCTGTTTTTGTATCACGGCGTGTACGGTCACACGCTCAAGGTCAGCGGCGTGATGCGTGACGAGCTCGCGCGGCTGGGGCACACGGCCGAGGTGCGGCCGCTGGTCGACGGCCCGCAGGACGCCGCGACGTTCGACGCGATCGTGATCGGCGCCAGCATTCGCCACGGCAAGCACAATCCGGCGGTCTATGCGTTCATCGCAGAGCACCGTGCGTTGCTCGACTCGAAGCCGAATGCGTTCTTTTCAATCAGTCTCGTCGCACGCAAACCGCGCAAGAACACGCCCGAGACGAATCCCTACATGCAGAAGTTCCTGGCGCTCACGACGTGGCGGCCGCAGCTGCTCGCCGTGTTCGGCGGTGTGCTCGACTACCAGCGCTATGGCCCCTTCGACCGGCACGCGATTCGCTTCATCATGCGGCTGACCGGCGGCCCGACGGACCTGCACACGAACGTCGAGTTCACGCCATGGGACGAGGTGCGCCGTTTTGCCGGATGCATCGCGGCGCTGGCCGAGGGCAGGACACCGGGCTGACGCTGCCGGTTGCGTCGTAACCATGAACGCCGTGCAACGTGAAGCGATCATCAACCGGCTGCACCTGGCGGTGACGCTGCTGGCGCTGTGGCTGGTGCTGACCAGTCCCTGGGTATCGATGCTGCGTCGAGTCCCGGGCAGTGCCGGCTTCTTCGACTACGCGCACATGATCCTCGGCGTGCTCGCGCTTGTGCTCGGCTTTATCTATGGACTCTTCGTCGTGCAGGGCGGGCGCTGGAAGCTCTATTTCCCATTGGCCGCGGGAAATTCCGCGATGGTCGGCCGCGATCTCAGTGGACTGTTGCGCGGCAAGGTACCGGCGGCGGACGGCGGCGGACTTTTCGGCGCGATCGAAGGGTTGCTGCTGCTGGCGCTCATCATGACGGGAATGTCAGGCGTCGTTTGGTTCCTGCTGCAAGGTTCGGATGCCGCTCTCTCCTGGCGCGTGCTGCACATCGTCCTCGCGCGAATTCTGATCGCGGCCGGCGTGTTGCACGTGCTGGCCGTCGCGTCACACCTGCTGGATTTCGTGCGGGACTAGCGCCCAGTACCAGCCATGTCTGCGGGGAAGTGGACTTACGCCGCGGCCGCCTCGCCTGCTGCCGGCACGGGCACGCGGATCAGGTGATCGAACGCGCTGAGTGCCGCCTTCGAGCCTTCACCCATCGCGATGATGATCTGCTTGTACGGCACCGTGGTGGCGTCGCCCGCCGCGAACACGCCCGGCAGCGACGTCTGGCCCTTCGCGTCGACTTCGATCTCGCCGCGGGGCGAGAGTGCGACCGTGCCCTTGAGCCAGTCGGTGTTCGGCAGCAGTCCGATCTGCACGAACACGCCCTCGAGTTCCACGCGATGGACGTCCCCGGTGCTGCGGTCCTTGTAGCTCAGCCCGTTGACCTTGCCGTCCGCGCCATGTACTTCGGTCGTCTGCGCCGAGACGATCACGCGCACGTTTGGCAGGCTGCGCAGCTTGCGTTGCAGCACTTCGTCGGCGCGGAGCTTGCCGTCGAACTCGATCAGCGTGACGTGCTCGACGATGCCCGCGAGATCGATCGCGGCTTCAACGCCCGAGTTGCCGCCGCCGATCACGGCGACGCGCTTGCCCTTGAACAGCGGACCGTCGCAGTGCGGGCAGTACGCCACGCCGCGGCCGCTGTATTCATTCTCGCCTGGCACGTTCATCTTCCGCCAGCGTGCGCCGGTCGAAATTATCACCGTGCGGCTGCGCAGCTGCGCTCCGCTCTCGAGGTGGACGGTGAACAGGCCGTCGTCGCCCGCCGGTTCCAGCGCGGCGGCGCGCTGCAGGTTCATGATGTCCACTTCGTAGTGCTTGACGTGCTCTTCGAGCGCGGCCGCGAGCTTCGGGCCTTCCGTCGCCTTGACCGAGATGAAATTCTCGATGCCCATGGTGTCGAGCACCTGGCCGCCGTAACGGTCGGCCACGACGCCCGTCCGGATTCCCTTGCGGGCCGCGTAGATGGCCGCTGACGAACCCGCGGGGCCACCGCCCACGACGAGCACGTCGAACGCTTCCTTCGCGTTGATGGTGTCGGCAGCGCGGTCGCCCGCGCTGGTGTCGATCCTGGCCAGGATTTCCTCGAGGCTGATGCGGCCCTGCGAAAACTCCTTGCCGTTCAGGAAGACGTAGGGGACGGCCATGATCTGGCGGGCT
>JBAVIQ010000512.1:0-2818 GCA_049687035.1 Steroidobacteraceae bacterium | reverse complement strand
GCGCACGCCTGCGAGCTTGTTCGACTCCTCGTCGAACACCTCGACGAACATCCGGCCGATGATCTTGCGCTTGCGCTCCGGGTCCGCCTCGCCGCGCAACGCATCGAGGAAGCGCTCTGCGGCGTTCACGCGGACGATCTTCACACCCATGTTTTCGCCGAGCATCTTCATGACCTGGTCGCCTTCATCGGCGCGCAGCAGGCCGTGATCGACGAACACGCAGACCAGCTGGTCGCCAATTGCGCGATGCAGCAGTGCAGCCACCACCGACGAATCCACGCCGCCGGACAGGCCGAGCAGCACCTTGTCGCTGCCGACCTGCTCGCGCACGCGGGCAACCGCATCGGCGATGATGTTGCCCGGTTCCCAGCGCGCCTCGCACGCGCAGATTTCGCGCACGAAGCGCTCGAGCATCCGCCCGCCCTGCAGGGTGTGGGTTACTTCGGGATGGAACTGCACCGCGTAAAAGCGGCGCGTTTCGTCGGCCATGGCCGCGAGCGGAGCGTTCGCGGAGGATCCCACGGACACGAAGCCGGCCGGAATCTCTTCGACGCGGTCGCCGTGGCTCATCCAGACGTCGAGCACGGCCCGGCCCTGCGGGTCGCGGTGATCGAACAGCTCGTTGAACAGCCGGCAGGGCGCGGTCACCGTGACCTGCGCGTACCCGAACTCACGGTGATCAGAGCCGCTGACGCGGCCGCCGAGCTGCTGCGCCATCGTCTGCATGCCGTAGCAGATGCCGAGCACGGGCACGCCCGCTTCGAACACAGCGTGCGGCGCCCTGGGCGGCTGCGCGTCCGTGACGGACTCGGGGCCGCCGGAGAGGATGATGCCGCGCGCACCGAATGCGCGAACGTCGGCGTCGCTGATGTCCCACGGATGAATTTCGCAGTAGACGCCACTTTCGCGGACCCGTCGCGCGATCAACTGGGTGTACTGGGCCCCGAAATCGAGGATCAGGATGCGGTGCGCGTGGATGTCGGGCGGACGCACCGTCGTGGACGCTTGCTCAACTGACACGGTAATTCGGGGCTTCCTTGGTGATGGTCACGTCGTGGACGTGGCTCTCGCGCACGCCCGCGTTCGTGATCCGCACGAACTTGGGCTGCGTGCGCATCTGGTCGATGTCCGCGCTGCCCGTGTAACCCATCGCGGCACGCAGGCCGCCAGCGAGCTGGTGCAGGATCGCGACGATGCTGCCCTTGTACGGCACGCGGCCTTCGACGCCTTCCGGCACGAGCTTTTCGATTTCGGCCGAGGCGTCCTGGAAGTAACGGTCGCGCGAGCCGTTCGACTGGGCCATCGCTCCGAGCGAACCCATGCCGCGGTACGACTTGTACGAAGCGCCCTGGTACAGCTCGACTTCGCCCGGCGATTCCTCAGTGCCCGCGAACAGGCCGCCCATCATCACGCAGTGCGCGCCGGCGACGATGGCCTTGGCCACGTCGCCGGAGAAGCGGATGCCGCCGTCGGCAATCAGCGGCACGCCGTGCTTAGCGAGCGCAGCAGCCACGTTCGCCACGGCAGAGATCTGCGGCACACCGACGCCGGCGACGATGCGGGTGGTGCAGATCGAGCCCGGGCCGATGCCGACCTTGACGGCATCCGCACCGGCGTCGACCAGCGCCATCGCGCCGTCGGCCGTCACGATGTTGCCGGCGATGACCTGCTGGTTCGGCCACTTCGCCTTGATGCGCTTGACCGTCTCGATCACGCCGCGGCTGTGGCCATGGGCCGTGTCGACGACGATGACGTCGACGCCGTTTTCCCGGAGCGCCGCCGCGCGCTCGAGCGTGTCCGCGCCGGTGCCGACGGCCGCGCCGACGCGCAACGCCCCGCGCTCGTCCTTGCATGCACGCGGGAACTCGGTCGCCTTCTGGAAATCCTTGACCGTGATCATGCCCTTGAGCTGGAAGTCGTCGCCGATGACGAGCACCTTTTCGATGCGGTGCTTGTGCAGCAGCATCAGCACGTCTTCCTTGGGTGCGCCTTCGCGCACGGTGATCAGGCGCTCGCGGGGCGTCATGACCTCGGAGACCGGCGCGTCGTAGCGGGTTTCGAAGCGCAGGTCGCGGTGCGTGACGATGCCGACGGCCTTGCCGTCGCGCACGACCGGCACGCCCGAAATGTTCTTGGAACGCGTGAGCTCGAGCACCTCGCGGATGGTCTGCTCGGGCCGGACGGTGATCGGGTCGTGGATGATGCCGCTCTCGAAACGCTTCACGCGCGCGACTTCGCGTGCCTGCGACTCGATGGTCATGTTCTTGTGGAGGATGCCGATGCCACCTTCCTGCGCGATCGAAATCGCGAGGCGATGCTCGGTGACGGTGTCCATGGCGGCCGATACGATGGGCAGGTTCAGCTTGATGCCGCGCGTCAGTTGCGTGGACAGGCTGACCTCTGCCGGCATGACCTGGGAATAGGCCGGCACGAGCAGGACGTCGTCGAAGGTGAGGGCTTCCTCGAGAATTCGCAGCATTGGGCGACCCGGAGCGAAAGGAAGCGCGGCATTGTACCCGCTCGGAGCGCTTTGCGTAAAACGAGTGGAGTGGCGGCTCCGGCTCGCCGGCCACACAGCCGTCACTTTGCGGCATCGAGGGCCCCGAACTCCCTGGATCGCGGGCCGGGGCCGTCCGCCGCATGGACGCGGCGGCTTTATGCCCTTTAGGGTACGGAGCCCCCAGGGACGGGTTTACGGCGTCCTTCCGAACGAGTCGGAAGCCAGTCGAGACGGTGCGGGAAATTGCTGCCTTCTGAGTTCCTGCTGACGGCCACTCGGCAGCCGCACTAAGCCGTCGACCTCAGCGCGGCGCCATGC
>JBAVIQ010000511.1:0-7445 GCA_049687035.1 Steroidobacteraceae bacterium | reverse complement strand
GCAACTGCGCGAACTGATGGAGTCGCTCGACGCGGCCGGGCACCCCCTCGACACCTTATCAATGGGCATGAGCGACGACCTCGAAGCCGCCGTGCTCGAGGGCGCGACTATCGTGCGCGTTGGCACCGCCATTTTCGGACGCCGCCCGGGCTGACCGCGGCGGCAGGAGCAATCACAGCATGACGAACCGGATCGCTTTCGTGGGTGGCGGCAACATGGCGACGGGCCTGATCGGAGGCCTCATCGCGCGCGGCACGCCGCCCTCCTCGATCATCGTGGCCGATCCGGAGGCCTCGCAGCGCTCGCGCCTCGAGCGCGATTACGGCGTCACGACGGTGGCCGATGCACCAGCGGCCGTCGTCGGTGCCCGCACCGTGGTGCTCGCGGTGAAGCCACAGCAGATGGCGCAGGTCGCCCGCTCCATCGCCGGCGTGGTGACGGCCTCCGGCGCGCTCGTCATTTCGGTGGCCGCCGGCATCCGGTTGCAGGACATCGCGCGCTGGCTGGGCCCGGACGTGCCGCTGATCCGTACGATGCCGAATCGACCCGCTCTGATCGGCGCGGGCATCACGGCGCTGTATGCCATGCCCGGAGTCGACGCGGCATCGCGCCAGACAGCCGAGACGATCCTGACCGCCTGCGGCCCGACGGTCTGGGTCCCCGAGGAGGCGCAGCTCGACGTCGTCACCGCCGTGTCCGGCAGTGGTCCGGCGTATTTCTTCTTGCTGATCGAATGCCTCGAAGCAGCCGGCATCCAGCTTGGACTCGATCCAGTGACGGCGCGCAGACTCGCCGTCGAAACGGCACGTGGTTCGGGGCGCATGGCGGCCGAAGCCGCCGAGCCGCCCGCCGAATTGCGTGCCCAGGTGACGTCGAAGGGCGGCACGACGGCGGCCGCGCTGGAGGTGCTCGAAGCTGCCGGCGTGCGTGGTATTTTTGCGGCGGCAGTAGCGGCCGGCGCGCGCCGGTCCACCGAGCTCGCGCAGGAATTTGGCACGCTCTGATACCCACCCGAACCGGAACCTTACATGCAGGCCCTGCTTTTCATTCTCAACGCGCTGTTCACGCTGTTCGTGATCGCGTTCCTGCTGCGCGTGCTGATGCCGCTCGTGCGTGCCGATTTCCGCAACCCGTTCGGTGAGGCGGTACTGAAGGTCACGAATCCGCTGGTGCTGCCACTGCGCAAGTTCATGCCACCCGGCAAGCGCCTCGATCCGTCGTCGGTCGTGGCGCTGCTGATCGTGCAGTTTGCGGGCACCGTGCTGCTCCGCGCCGTGGCGGGCGGTGGCTTCGGGCCGGAGTCGATCCTGCTGGGCGGCCTCTACGGCCTGCTGCACACCGTGCTGCAGTTCTATTTCTTCGCCGTGCTGCTGTACGCGTTGCTGAGCTGGTTCGCCGGCGCGGCCTACAACCCGGCCGCGCAGATACTGAGCAAGCTGGTGGAGCCGCTGCTTACGCCGATTCGCCGCGTCGTTCCGCCACTCGGCGGACTCGACCTGTCGGCGGTCTTCCTGCTGATCGCACTGCAGGCACTGCAGATCCTGCTGCGATGAGCGAGGCGGCGGTCAACCCCGCCTGAGCGCATGTCAGAGCCACTACGCCGCGACGGGACCGACTGGGTGCTCGACGTTCGCGTCCAGCCGCGAGCGTCGCGCACGGAGTTTGCTGGCCTCTTCGGCGACCGCCTCAAGGTCCGGCTCAATGCACCACCCGTCGACGGTCGCGCCAATACGGCGCTGCTCGCCTTCATTGCCACAGCCTGCGGCCTGCCGAAATCCCGTGTTTCGCTGGACGCCGGTCAAACCGGTCGCGACAAGCGCGTGCGACTGCACGACGTGGAGCAGATTCCTGCCGCACTGCAATGCGTCCTGTCGGTCGCACGGACCGACTGACGCGCCCTTCGAGGACGGCGCTCGGCTCGCAGGCGCGGTTATGCCCACGACGAAACCGGCGTTATAGTCAGTCGTGCTCGACTGCGTCGAGCAGGTGCCCTGCGCCACCCTCGCGCGAAGTTCGGGAGGAACCTGCAATGCCCACTCCAGACGCCGGGAATCAAAGCTCTTTTTCATCGCAGCGCCGTCGCGCGGCAACCGCGCTGCTGGCCGCTGCCGGCCTGCTGCTCATGGCGGGTTGCGGCGCGGATGTCGACCGGCAACCGCAGACTGCGCGCCCGACGGAAGACACGCAGAAGGATTTCGACGACCTCGAAGTCCACTACAACGCGATCCGGACGGACCAGCTCACGCCGGAAGTGGCCCGGGCCTATGGCATCGAACGCAGCCCGAGTCGAGTGTTGCTGAACGTCGCGATGCTCACAAAAACGCCTGGCGGTGCGGCCAAACCCGTCGATGGCGCGGTATCGGCTTCCGCGCACAACCTGAACGGGCAGCTGAAGAGCCTCGCGATGCGGCGCGTGCAGGAAGGACCAGCCGTGTATTTCATCGGCGAGGTCGGCATCAGCGGCGACGAGATCCTCGTGTTCAATATCGACGTCGAGCCGGCCACCGGCGGCGGGCGGCGCTCGGTGCAGTTCAAACGCGAATTCTTCGGCGACTGATTCGCCGCAGCACTAAAAAAATCGGGAAAAAACACTTTCGACGTATTAACAGGCCTAGTTTTCATGGTATTTTTCGCGTGCTGACAGACTAACCACGGGCCTGCGGCCCGCAGCACAACTTAGGAGATACATCAAGATGGCAGCCAAGAAGAGCTCTGCTCCGACCAAGTCCGACATCCTCGCGCACGTCTCGAAGGACACGGGCCTGTCGAAGAAGCAGGTGAGCTCGGTTTTCGAATCGCTCAACACCGTGATCAAGAAGAGCCTGAAGAACCACGGCATCTTCACGCTTCCGGGTCTCGCCAAGATGAAGGTCGTCAAGAAGCCCGCCACCAAGGCGCGCGAAGGCGTGAATCCCTTCACCGGCGAAAAGATGGTCTTCAAGGCCAAGCCGGCCAGCAAGAAGGTCCGCGTGATGCCGCTCAAGAACCTCAAGGGGTTCGTGAACTGAGCTCGAACTGACCACGGCAGTCTTGCGCTGATGACGCCGGGATGCTCATGCATCCCGGCGTTTTTTCTGGCGGTTTCGCGGCCGCTCCAGCAACATTTTCAGGCTTTGCGCAGAAAGGCGAGGACGCCCGAGCGCAGCTCGCCGAGCTTACCGTGGAAGAAGTGCTCGGCGCCGGCGATCACCGTCAACTCAGGTTCGGGCGCAAAGCTGCACGCCCACGAACGCACGGCTGCGATGTCGATGAGTTCGTCCTGGTCGCCCTGCACGATCAGCCAGGGACAGCCCGGTCGCGGCACGGGTTCGGTGATGATGCGGCCAACCGGCGGCGCGATCGTCACGAGCTTCGCCGGCCGCGCACCGCGTGCCGCCGCCTGCAGAGCGGTCGCCGCACCGAAGGAGAATCCACCGAGCCACAGCGCGTCGCAGTCAAAGTGCCGGCGCGTCCAGTCGATCACGGCAAGCGCATCCGCAAGTTCACCGACACCCCGGTCGTGCTGGCCTGCGCTGGCGCCCACGCCACGGAAATTGAAACGCACCGTCGCCGCCCCCGCCTCCTGCATGGCCCGGGCAGTTGTGTGCACGACCTTGTTCTGCATGGTGCCGCCGAAGAGCGGATGCGGGTGGCAGACGACGCCGACGGCCAGGCGGGTCGTCCCGGCCGGCAACGGATCTTCGACGCGTGCTTCGATGGCGCCGGCCGGACCGGCGATCTGGACAGCCTGCGGCACGGGCGGGAGAAACGGTCCAGCGGTGTCAGTCGGACCTGCGGACAACGGCGGTTTCCCAGCGGTAGTTGATGGGCTGCAGTGTGCCAGAACCCTGCCGGTCCGCCGCCGTGCCATGGCAGAATCGGGCGCAGCAAATACTAAGGAGTGACCCGCAGTGCACCTGTTGTCATCGAACTTCGTACACGGCCAGCGGATCCCCGAAGAGTTCGCATTCTGCGCGCCCGATCCGGCGCAACACGTCCGCATGAGCGGCAACCGCAACCCGCACTTGCGCTGGACGGGCGTACCCTCGACGGCAAAATCGCTGGTCCTGCTGTGCGTCGACGTCGACGTGCCGACCCGCGCCGACGACGTGAACCAGGAGGGCCGCAGCGTGCCGGCCGACCTGCCACGAACCAGTTTCTGGCACTGGGCGCTGGTCGATATTCCACCGTCGGTCGGCGAAATACCGGCCGGTTTCGCCTGCGATGGCGTAACTGCCCGCGGCAAGCGCGAGCCACGTGGTCCAGCGGGATCACGCCAGGGACTGAACGACTACACGCTATGGTTTGCCGGCGACAAGGACATGGCAGGCCAGTATTTCGGCTACGACGGTCCCTGCCCGCCATGGAACGACACGCTGCTGCATCACTATCACTTCACGCTGTATGCGATCGACCTCGCGCGCTGCCCGGTCGAGGGTGCGTTCACGGGTCAGCAGGTGCAGGACGCCATCGCCCGGCACGTGCTGGCCGAAGCCAGGCTGACCGGCACGTATTCGCTCAACCCCGCGGTGAAGTGACGCGGACGCGGCGTCAGCGCTGGGACTGGACTCCAAGCAGTTCGACGTCGAACACGAGCGTAGCGCCCGGCGCAATCACGCCACCGGCACCGCGGTCGCCGTATGCCAGCGCCGACGGGATCACGAGCCGCCGCTGACCACCGACCTTCATGCCGGTCACGCCCTGGTCCCAGCCGGCAATAACCTGCTGCTGGCCCAGCACGAAACTGAACGGCTGTCCGCTCTTGCGCGAGCTGTCGAACGCGGCGCCCTTCTTTTCCGGGCGCGTGTTGTCGTACATCCAGCCCGTGTAATGCACGGTGACCTGCGAACCCGATGTCGCCTCGGCGCCCTGGCCGATGACCAGGTCCGTGACTTCGAGCGCAGCGACCTGGTTGACGGGCGCAACCGCCGGCACCGGCGGTCGGGCGCAGCCCGCGAGCGCCGCGCAGGCCAGGACGACGGCAGCAGCCGACAGGGACCGTGCGGAAAAAATCCGGCGCATGGGTCAGTCCTTCTTCTTGAATTCGAGTGCAGCCGAATTGACGCAGTAGCGCAGTCCCGTGGGTTGCGGGCCGTCCTCGAACACGTGGCCGAGGTGTGCGCCGCAGTTCGCGCAGGTGACCTCGGTCCGCACCATGCCATGGCTGACGTCGCGGTGCGTCACGACACGGTCACCCGCGAGCGGCAGCCAGAACGACGGCCAGCCGGAGCCCGAGTCGTACTTCGTGTCCGAAGCGAACAGCTCGGCATCGCACACGACGCAGGTGTACACGCCCCGGTCCTTGTTGTGCAGGTAGCGGCCGGTGAAGGCCCGTTCGGTGCCCTTGTTCTGGGTGACCTGGAACTGCTCCTCGCTCAGTCGCGCGCGCAGCTCATCCTCACCCGGTGGGCGCTTGTCGTTTGCAGTCATCGAAGGGGTCCCCGCGTCAGGGTGCAGCGAGCAGATCCGGCGGCCCGAGCAGCAGGAGCGCACCGAGACCCGCGACGAACGCCACGACGAGCAGCGCGGTGATGATCACCGACGGTGCCTGCACGCGGAAGACGTCCGTCAGGTCGTCCAGGTCGTCGAGCCACTTGAGCAGTCGTTCCATGGGATCAGGCCGGGGGACAGACTCTAATCGAAAAAGCGGCGCTGTAGCGACGCCAGCAGTCCTGCATCACCACGCGGCCGGTGCCGCACGGTTGTGCGGGCGGTCACTTGCCCTTGTCGAAGGCACCGCGGGCCTTGTCGGCCCAGCTCTTGTAGCTCGCGATGCTGTAGAGGGACTTGCTGATCACGGCCTGCCGTGAAGGCGGCGCTGGTTGCCGGACTCGGCCGAGCCAGTCGTTGTAGGCGTCCCAACCGTCCGTGGCGGCACCAATCTTGTTTGCGCCACGACGTGGTCCGGCCTCGCGCGCCGTCAACGGACGCTCCGGGGGGCCAGGCTTGTCGCGCGGCGGCGTGCGCGTGCCGACGGGGGGTTCCGGCTTGCGCTCAGACATTGCGGTATTTCACTGGTGCCACGATGGATGGACGGTACCGAAGCCGCCCCGCCAGCGTCCGGTACTGGGTCACAGTCTGCCCCTCTCCCGCTGCAGCAGGGGGGGGGTAATTGTCAGGCGACGATGCGATAGCAGGGTTTGTATTCGCCGGACAGCTTCATGCGGCGCTGCCGCACGAACGACGCCAGCAGCGCGTCAAGTGGCTGCAGCAGCTCGGCATCGCCATGCAGCTCGAACGGGCCGTGCTCGTCGATCAACCGCAGCCCGGCTTCCTTGACGTTGCCGGCGACGATGCCCGAGAACGCACGGCGCAATTCCGCCGCCAGCTGGTGCGGAGGTGAATCACGATGCAGCTTGAGCCCTGCCATTGCCGCGTGCGTGGGCTCGAACGGCTGCTGCAATTCGTGCGGAATGCGCAGCAGCCAGTTGAAGTTGTAGGCGTCGCTCGCGCGGCGGCGGTATTCGCGCACGGCGGCCATGCCACGCAGCATCTCTCGCGCCACTTCCGCCTGGTCGCCCACGATGATGCGGTAGCACTGGCGTACACGCTCGCCGAGCGTGCCGACGAGAAACGCGTCGACCTGGTGCCAGTATTCCTCGCTGCCGCGCGGGCCGGTGAACACCACCGGGTACGGCTGCGGCTCGTTCTGCGGGTCGAGCAGGATACCGACGAGATAAAGGATTTCCTCGGCCGTGCCGGCACCGCCCGGGAACACGACGATGCCGTGGCCGATGCGGACGAACGCTTCGAGGCGCTTCTCGATGTCCGGCAGGATGGCGAGCTGGTTGACGATCGCGTTCGGTGGCTCGGCCGCGACGATGCCCGGCTCGGTCAGGCCGATGTAGCGGCCCGACTGGATGCGTTGCTTGGCATGTCCGATCGTCGCCCCTTTCATCGGGCCCTTCATGGCGCCCGGGCCGCACCCCGTGCAGACATTGAGCCCGCGCAGGCCGAGTTCGTAGCCCACGAGCTTCGTGTAGTCGTATTCGTCGCGGCCGATCGAGTGTCCGCCCCAGCACACGACGATATCGGGCCGCACGCGCGGCTGCAGCAGGCCCGCATTGCGCAACACGCGGTACACGGCATTGGTGATCCCCGCGGATTCGCGCAGCTCGATGCTGCCGTGCTCGTAGACCTCACCGTGGATGTAGAGGATGTCGCGCAGCACCGCGAACAGGTGTTCCTGGATGCCGCGGATCATGCGACCGTCCACGAACGCGGCGGCCGGCGCATTGTGCAGTTCGAGCTTGATGCCCCAGGCCTGCCGCACGATGTCGATATCGAAATCGGCATAGCGGTCGAAGATCGCGCGGGCGTCGTCGGTCTCGCCGCCGCTGTTCAGTACGGCGAGTGAGCAGCGGCGATACAGTGGATAGAGGCCGCCACGCGAGCTGTCGAGCAGCCGGTCGACCTCCATCTGCGACAGGTTCTCGAGGCTGCCGGTCGGCGTGACGCGCGCGTCG
>JBAVIQ010000510.1:0-1747 GCA_049687035.1 Steroidobacteraceae bacterium | reverse complement strand
CAGCATTCCTGTTGTCACGCGGCTGGCGGCGTCGCGGCTGAAAAGACGACAGCCGTCCGCATGCTGGCGCCTGGCGAAGTGCTCTACGTCTGCCCGATGTGCCCGGGCGTCGCAAGCTCCGTACCGGGCACATGCCCCAAATGCGGCATGGCGCTCGAGCGTGCCGTGCCGGTTGCAGCGCCAGGCAACGATCCGGAACTGCTCGACATGCAGCGGCGGTTCGGTTGGGCTGTCGGACTCACAGTGCCGCTTGTAGCGCTCGCGATGGGCGGCATGCTCGGTGGGTTGCCGCGTGCGCTGACCGGCCCGACCAGCGGCTGGCTGCAGTTTGCTCTGGCGACGCCCGTCGTCCTCTGGTGTGGCGCGCCGCTGCTGCAGCGCGGCTGGAATTCACTGCGCTCACGCAGCTTCAACATGTTCACGCTGATCGCGCTCGGCGTCGCGGTGTCGTACGGCTTCAGCGCGCTCGCAGTGATGTTCCCGCG
Organism: Steroidobacteraceae bacterium; assembly: GCA_049687035.1. Classification (GTDB taxonomy): domain Bacteria; phylum Pseudomonadota; class Gammaproteobacteria; order Steroidobacterales; family Steroidobacteraceae; genus RPQJ01. Next base: position 1,262 of record JBAVIQ010000510.1, on the reverse strand, counting down.
GGTCGTGCCGCACGCTTTTCGCCATGGCGAGTCGACGGGCCTGTACTTCGAATCCGCGGCGATGATTGTCACGCTGGTCCTGCTCGGCCAGGTGCTCGAGCTGCGCGCGCGGGCCAAGACGGGGGCTGCTTTGCGGGCGCTGCTCGACCTCGTGCCGCACAAGGCACACCGGATCGAGCCCGACGGCATCGAGGCGGAAGTCGAGCTCACGCACGTGCGCGTCGGCGACACGCTGCGCGTGCGGCCGGGCGAGAAGATTCCTGTCGATGGCACCGTGCTCGAAGGCGCGGGCGCAGTCGACGAATCCATGCTCACCGGCGAATCGATCCCCGTCGACAAGGCGTCGGGCGATGCCTTGATCGGCGGCACCGTCAATGGCGGCGGTGCCTTCGTCATGCGCGCCGACCGGGTCGGCGGCGCGACGCTGCTGGCGCAGATCGTGCAGACCGTCGCTGACGCGCAGCGCAGCCGTGCACCCGTGCAGGCGCTGGCTGATCGCGTGTCGTCGTGGTTCGTGCCAGCTGTCATCGCGGTCGCCGCCATCGCTGCGATTGTCTGGATGAGCGTCGGGCCGGAACCGCGGCTCGCGTACGCACTCATCGTCGCGGTGAGCACCCTCATCATTGCGTGCCCGTGCGCGCTGGGTCTGGCGACTCCCATGTCCATGACGGTCGCGATGGGCCGAGGTGCCCAGGCCGGTGTGCTGTTCCGCAATGCGGACGCTCTCGAGCGGCTCGAACACGTCGACACGCTCGTATTCGACAAGACCGGCACGCTGACACGCGGCCGACCCGAAGTCGTGACCGTGCTGCCCGTCGATGGTGTGCCCGAGAACGAGCTGATGCGTTTTGCCGCGAGCCTCGAGCAGGCGAGTGAGCACCCGCTGGGCCAGGCGATCGTGCGTCATGCGCTCGCGCGCGGCCTGCGCCTGGGTCGCAGCTACGGTTTCGAGGCGTTTCCTGGCGCAGGCGCTGCGGGCGTAGTGCAGTTGCGCAAGGTGCTGGTCGGCAACGAGGCACTGCTGCAGTCGGAGCGCATCGATCCGGGTTCGCTGGTGACCGAGGCCGGCCACTTGCGCGAGCACGGGCAAACCGTGGTGTTCGTTGCAGTCGATGGCCACCCGATCGGGCTGATCTCACTCGCAGACCCGCTCAGGGAAGAGGCGTGGGACGTGGTCAAGTCGCTGCAGGACCTCGGCCTGCGTGTCGTGCTCGTCTCGGGCGACCACGTGACCTCGGCAAGAGCGATCGCCGGGCAGGCCG
>JBAVIQ010000509.1:0-6494 GCA_049687035.1 Steroidobacteraceae bacterium | reverse complement strand
CTGATGGGCGATCTCACCGTCACGCGGCTCGACGGAGACCGCTACTGGCTCGTCGGTTCGTACTACCTGCAGGAGTGGCACCTGCGCTGGTTCCGCGATCACCTGCCCGCCCAGGGCGTGGAGATCGAGAACCTCTCGGCAAGCTGGCTCGGGTTTTCGCTGTCGGGACCGCAATCGCGCACAATCCTGGCCTCGCTCACGACGAGCGACGTCTCCAACCGCGGCATTCCGTTCATGGGTTGCGCCAGCATTGCAGTCGGGCCGACGTCTGCGGTCGTGGCGCGCCTCTCGCTCACCGGCGAACTCGGCTACGAGATCAACGTGCGTGCCTCGCAGCAACTGGCACTGTGGCAGGCGTTGATGGAGGCCGGCCAGCCACACGGCCTGCGCCCGATCGGCATGCGCGCGCAGGACAGCCTGCGGCTGGAAAAGGGCTACGGCGTCTGGTCGCTCGAATTCTCCACGTCCTGCACGCCGGCGATGGCGGGCCTCGGACGTTTCGTCGCTGCGGACAAGGGTGACTTCATCGGACGCGATGCGTTTCTGGCTGCACGAGCAGCAGGTCCCGAGATGAAGCTGGCACTGCTGCAGGTCGAATCGCCCGAAGCCGATGCGACGGGCTACGAACCGATCTATCACGGCGACCAGCGCGTCGGCTACGTCACTTCCGGGGCCTACGGCCACCACGTGCGGCAGAGTCTTGCGCTCGCCTACGTCGACACCGAATGGTGCGCGACAACCGAGCCGTTGTCGGTCACGATTCTTGGCAAACCGCGCGCGGCCCGGATCCTGCACGTCCCGCCTTATGATCCCACGGGCTCGAAACTGCGTGGCTGACGGCCAACGAATTGGCGGAGTCGACGAATGAAAGTTCGCTGGACGATCTTCCTGTTCCTCTGCGGCTTCGCGATGCTGGCGTACGTCCAGCGCACGAGCCTGGGCGTGGCCGCCCAGAACATCATGCCGGACCTGCGCCTCTCGCAGCTGCAGATCGGCTGGCTCAACGCGGCATTCGCCACGTGCTATACGCTCGCGCAATTGCCGGGCGGCGTGCTCGGCCAGCGGTACGGAGCGCGGCTGACCTACACCGCGGTTGGTCTGGTCGGCCTCGTGGCCACGATCGCGACCCCGCTTGCGCCGGTCGTGCTGGCAGGTACGGCCTTGTTCGTCGGGCTGCTCGCCGCGCAGGGGTTGCTCGGCTTCTCGCAGGGCCCGGTGTTCCCAATGACCGCTGCCGTGTCGCAGACCTGGTTTCCGCAGCGCCAGTGGGCCATGACCAACGGCACCATCTCCCTCGGCATGAACATCGGCGGCGCGATGACCGCCCCGTTGATCGTGGTCCTCACCGCGCACTACGGCTGGCAGGGCGCGCTGTTGTGGATCGCCATGCCCACCGTGCTGCTCACGGCCACCTGGGCCTGGTACGGGCGAGACAGGCCGGTGGAACACCCGCGAGTGACCGCGGAGGAACTCGCGGAACTCGACGCGAGCGACATGGCCAAGCCGGCGCCGATGACGCTTGCGCGGATGAGGCAGATCGTCGGGCAGCGCGACGTGCTGCTGCTGACGTTCGCTTACTTCTGCCTCAACATCGTTTTCTACCTGCTGAGCACGTGGTCGTTCCTGTACCTGGTGCAGGAGCGGCACTTCACCGGGCTCGAAAGCGGTTTCGCCGGCATGCTGCCGTGGATCGGCGCCGGCCTCGGCGCGGGCATCGGTGGTCTGCTGTCTGACTTCATGGCGACGAGGATCGGCTATCGCTGGGGCTATCGACTGGTCCCGATGTTCTCGTTGCCAATGGCGGGCCTGCTGCTGCTCGTGACCGTCGGCGTCTCGGCGCCCTACGCCGCCGTGCTGGCACTGATGGTGACGTTCTTCATGATCGAACTGAACGAAGGCCCGTTCTGGGCGGCGATGATGCGGGTGGCACGTTCGGATACCGGGGCGGCCACTGGCGTGTTGAACACGGGCGGAAACTTTGCGGGCATCGTATCGGCACCGGTAATTGGCGCACTGTCGGGTGCGGGCAACTGGCACGCGACGTTCGCGATCGCTGCGGCGTTCGCGTTCGTCGGTGGGGCATGCTGGTTCGCTATCGACCCGGACCGGCGCGTGATCACCGAACGAAAACGCCCCCTGGCGGGGGCGTCGTCGTAGCTGGCGGAGAGGGTGGGATTCACTCGGCCCGCCGCAGCGGTCCTCGCCCCATTGGGGCGTCCTTGCCAGCTCACGCGCCAAGGACGTGCCCATCCGCAGGAGCGGATGGGTCGACCCCACGTCCCTTGGGTTCTCAGCCCACCCCTCGGGCCACATGCGAAAACGCCCGCTTACACGGGCGTCGTCGCAGTTGTGGCGGAGAGGGTGGGATTCGAACCCACGTGGGGCTATTAAACCCCCATCCGATTTCGAGTCGGCGCCGTTATGACCGCTTCGGTACCTCTCCGCGAGGGCCGCGAATTCTATAGCAGCCCGCGGCGCAGCACCACCCGCGCGCCGCGCCGCGCCGGTAGGCACAATGGACCGGGCCGGTCAGCCCTAACCCCATGAAAGTATTACTCGCCCTGCTGTCGACGTTGTTGCTGGCCACCTGTGCCCAGCCGCCCCCGTTGTTGCAGCGGATTCTGGCCGACGGCGAGCTCCGCGTGGTCACCCGCAACAGCCCGGACGCCTACTACCTCGGCAGCAATGGCCCCGAAGGCCCGGCCTATGACCTGGCCAGTCAGTTTGCCGAGCACCTGGGCGTCCCTCTGCGCCTCTACACGGTCCGCACACGCGAGGCCGCCATCGAGGAGGTGGCTGCCGGCCGGGCACATATCGCGGCTGCTGGACTCTCCACGGGCATCGAACTGCCGGACGGAGTCGCGTTTGGGCCAGGCTACCAGCGTGTCCGGGAACATCTGGTTTGCCGGCGCCGCTCCGCTCGGCCGGCCAACATCGCAGACGCCGGTCGCGGACAGATAGAGGTCGGGGCGGCCAGCGCCCACCAACGGACGCTGGAGGACCTCCGGCTGAAATACCCGGATCTCGCCTGGGTCGAACGCGACGCCACCGACACCGAAGAAATCCTGGCCGACGTGTCGCAAGACAAGGTGCAGTACACCCTCGCCTCCTCGACCGAGTTCGCGCTGAATCGCTCCGTGCACCCCGAGTTGGCCATCGCGCTCGACCTCTCACCCGAACGTGCCCTGACCTGGGTCGTGAGCACCGGAGGCGACGACTCGAGCCTGCTCGACCGGGTCAACGCATTTTTCGTCCTCGCGCGCCACGAAGGCGTGATCGCCGCCCTGCTCGAACGCTACTACGGCCAGGACGACCGCTTCGACTACCTGTTCTCGCGCAACTTCATGGAGCACCTGCGGAGCCGGCTGCCGGTCTACCTCACGTGGTTCCAGCAAGCCGGCCAGCAGCACAGCCTCGACTGGCGGTTGCTCGCGGCGATGGGTTACCAGGAATCGAAGTGGGATCCGCACGCTGTTTCGTTCACGGGTGTGCGCGGCCTGATGCAGCTCACCGAGGACACCGCGTCCCGCATGCGGGCTGGCGACCGGCGCGATCCACGCTCAAGCATTTTCGGGGCCGCCAAGTACCTCTCGACGCTGCTGCGCGAGATGCCGCGGCGCATTTCCGAGCCCGACCGCACCTGGTTTGCGGTGGCCGCCTACAACGTAGGCCTCGGTCATGTCGAGGATGCACGCGTGCTGGCGCAACAGGCTGGCCGCAACCCCGACCGCTGGGAAGACGTGCGCGAATTCCTGCCGCTGCTGAGCCAGGAGCGCTGGTACACACGCACGAAGCGCGGCTACGCCCGCGGCTGGGAGCCCGTGCGTTACGTCGACAACGTGCAGGCATACCTGAACATCCTGCAGGTCGCGGGGACGTCAATGACCGCGGGCGGTACGCCGCCCGAACCCGAACTGAACTCGAACGGAGCGCGCGGCCGTTAACCCGCTGGCGGACTGCGGCGCGCGAGGAAGAAACTGCGCAGCAACGATCCGCATTCGTCACCGAGTACTCCCGCGTCGACATCCAGCCGGTGATTGAGGGCGGGACTCTGCACGACGTTGAAGACGCTGCCCGCCGCGCCCGCGCGGGGATCGGTGGCGGCGTAAACGAGACGCTGCACGCGTGCATGCACCATCGCCCCCGCGCACATCGCGCAGGGCTCGAGCGTCACGTACAGCGTCGTGCCCAGCAAACGGTAACTGTCGCTGCGCGCGGCGGCCGCGCGCAACGCGATCATCTCGGCGTGCGCCGTGGGATCGTGCGTCGAGATCGGCCGGTTGAATCCTTCGGCGATCACCTCGCCGTGGCGCACGATCAGCGCGCCGACCGGCACTTCGCCGGCCGCTTCCGCCTGTCGCGCCAGCTCGATGGCGCGGCGCATGAAGACCTGGTCTGGGGTGTCCATCGTCGTCAGCATCGGCGCGTTTCGGCGTCGCCAGGGCAACGCCCGGGAAGGGTTGACCTCGAACGCCTTGACCTTTTGTCCCGACTGAATTTCTCGCCCACTTACTTACCGTCACGATGCCGCGCAGGCGGCGTACTCGAAAGTCACCCCCGAGCTCGATCGACTCGCACAACTCCCGGCCATCGACCTGGCGGAGCCCGCTCGTCCTCAAGCATTCTGGCAGAGCGCTGCAGCTGCGGACAGCGTTGACCGCTCACCGCGGACTTGGTCGCAGGTGCGCTCGATCGCGTAAACTTGCCAAGCGCGCGCCGCTGCAGCGGCTGCGCGCAGCAACGACGAAACACACTCAAGGGGGTCCATCATGCAATCGATTCATCGTCTCCTCATGGCTGCGGCCAGCGCGATGGTCCTCGCGGCCTGTTCCGGGCCGCCAGCGGGTCCGAAAGTCGATCCGGCCGCGGACGAAGCGGCCGTCCGGGCCATGAATACGGCCTGGTACGAGGCCTACGCCAAGGGTGATGCCGCGGCCATGTCCGAGCTGTACGCGGACGATGCCGTCATGCATCCGCCGGGCGCCGCAGCGGTGCGCGGCCGGGCGGCGATCCGCGAGTTCATTGCACAGGACATGGCCGCTTCGCAGGCGGCGGGACTCACGATCGCGAACGATTCGTCGGTCGACGTCGCTGTCGGCATCTCGGGCGATCTCGCCTGGATGACCAACGGCTACGTTGTGACCGCCTCGGACGGCTCGAAGGTCGACGTCGGCAAGTCCGTGACCGTCATGGCGCGTCGCGGCGACGGCTGGAAGACCGTGCAGGAACAGTGGAACTCGAACGCCCCTGCCGCCGTTGGCGGCAAGGTGCTGCGTATCGTGCGCTTCACGTCGGCCAGCGCCGACGCGCAGAAGTCCGCGATGAAGCTCGTCGACGAGGAAATCAATCCGCTGTACGCGAACGCCAAGGGCTTCCAGTGGGTCAAGTACTTCATCGACGCCAAGACACTCGAGACAGGGTCGGTCAGTGCGTGGGACAGCGGGGCCGACGTCGAGGCCTTCCTGCAGTCGGATGGTTACAAGCCGATTGCCGGCAAGCTCAAGCCGCTGATGAAGGGGTCCATGGTCAGCAGCGTCTACGAAGTTCACGAGCCGGCAAAGTAAGGCGCGGGCGATCCGGCGTCTCCTCGGCGCGCGCTGTCGCAGCGAGCTGCGCCGGGTCGTCGAGCGTCGTGCGGTCATCTGGCACGAAGCATGCAAAAAGGCCCGGGGCTTGCGCCCCGGGCCTCGCATCACCTGCGCAGGCAGTCCGGCGTCAGCTGCCGAAGTTCCAGCGCACGCCGACGCCGTAGGTGCTGGCGTCGTCGCCGAACGAGCCCTCGAGGCCCACGGCGAACTGCGGGGTGAAGAACCAGCGCGCGCCGAGGTCGAGCGTGGTGTCGTCGCCGCTGTCCGACAGGTCGACGTAGCTCACCGCACCCTCGAGTTCGAGCTGTTCGACAGCACGACCGCGCAGGCCCACCGCGAGCGAGTAACCGTCGTCGTCCGCACCACCGAACCCCTGCACGTCGGCTTCGGAGCTCACATAGCCGAGCTTGCCGTACACGTCGAGAGCCTTGCCGAGCGGCCACGCGTAGCCTAGCCCGAGGTTGTACGTCTGCAGGTCGATGTCGAACCCGGCGACCGACGTGCCCTGGTCGGCGTAGCCCGCGAACAAGAATACGTTGTCCGTGAGCTCGTACGATCCGCGCAACGCGAAGCCGTCGACGTCCTCGTCGAAGCGATCGATGTCGGTGTTGATGTAGGCAGCGTCGAGGTAGGAATAGCTGAGGCCTTCCGCCTGTGCCAGGAAAGGGGCGAATGCGGCCGAGGCGGCCAACGCGGAAACGAACTTGAAGCGCATAAATGCTCCTGTTTGAGGACCGGTACCCAAAACGGGCACGGTATTCCATGCGCCCAAATGGGGCGCAACACGTTGGACGCCGGGTGCCGCGCGGAAGTTCAGCCGCTTATGTTGCGTCGCAGCAACACTGTGCCGCGGAATCGCGGTCCAACCGGTGCCGGGCCGAGCCCATCCGGCGCCTCGCCTCGCCT
>JBAVIQ010000508.1:0-6372 GCA_049687035.1 Steroidobacteraceae bacterium | reverse complement strand
GCATGTAGGTGAACCTGGACTGGATCGCGCCTTCGTCGCGTTTCACCGCGTCGAAGTCACCGAACATCGTGCGCGAACGATTCACCACTGCGAGCAGCGAGGGCAGGCTGGGTTCGAGACGTGCGGTGGCGGCGCCCAGTGTCTTGTCGCCGCCCATCAGGAAGCAGAGTTCCTTGGTCTGATGCTGCGCGGGCAGCTTCAGCAGCACCTGCCTGCTCGGGGCGCAGTAGCGGTCGGTGCCGACCAGTTCATCCTTGTCCCATTTGCCGCCCGGGTACCTGGCCTGGATGGCCGACTTGTCGGCACTCCACGACAGGCCGAAGGCGCCACCGCGGAACTGGTCCGCGACGCTGCCCGCGAAGGCCGCGCCCGTGCAGGCAAGGAGCGTGAATCCGGTGATCAGGGGCAGGAAACGGCTGCGGGTCATGCGCTCGACTCCACGAAGTTAAATGGGCTGGTGCAGGGGGAGGATATGTCCGTCCAGGCAGGCCTCGTACAGCACGCAACGAAAGCAAGACACGCCTCTCAAGGCCTGTCTCGTTGGCTTGACATAATAACTCAGGAGGGGTCGGCTTCGCCGCGAGCCTGCGCTACATCGGTCAGCAGCAGATCGTCGGGTGTGTCGAGATCGATCCCCGCATTGCTCATGGGAACCCGGACGACACGGTCGATGTTGCTTCTCAACACGCTTCGCGCATCGCGTTCGCCGCGCAGCGACAGCAGGTCGGAGAAGGCCCAGCGCGGAAAGATCGCGGGGAGCCCGGGCGCGCCCTGGTATAACGCGGCCGCGATCAGGATCGGGTGACGCTTCCAGCTCGCATGCAGCCGGCGCAGGTCGTCCGCCGTGACCGCCACCTGGTCCGCCAGCATCAGCAGCAGGGCTCCCGAACCGGGCGGCGCCGAGTTCACAGCGACGCGAATCGAACTGGCAATACCTTCTTCCCAACCACGGTTCAGCGCGATCGAGATCGCACGTTGCCGCAGCGCAGGCGCGATCTCTCTTGCATATGCCCCGATCACGACGGTGACTGATTGTCCGGCTACCAACGCTGCGCTCGCAGCCAGTTCGTGCAGCACCGGCTCGCCCCGCAGCCGGACGAGCGGCTTGATGCCGCCGAAGCGGGTTCCGGGCCCGGCAGCGAGGATCGCCGCGTGCAGTTCGGAGTCCTGATCGTCCATGGCCCTTAGTTTGCCTGCCGCGCTGCAAGAAGATAGAGTTTCAGGGTTCGAATCAACGAATTTTCCCGTGAGCTGCCGCTGTCAGCCCACCGCGTCGAGCGGCAGGGCGGGTGGCACGGCGGGCGACCGAAAAAGCGAGTCCGAAGCGTGCAAGCCTGGAAAGTCCATAAGTTCGGCGGATCGAGCGTCGCCGACGCCGCGTGCATGTTGCGTGTGGCGAAAATCATCGAGCACGATCCGGCGCCGCGCAAGGCGGTGGTGCTCTCGGCCTGCCGGGGCGTGACCGATGCCCTGCTCACGCTGATCGGCCTCGCTGAGCAGGATTCGCCGGCGCTCGACGATCGGCTGCAGGAGTTGCGTCAGCGCCACATCGGCATCGCGCGCGAGTTGCTGGCGGGCGGACTGTGCGACGAGTACATCGCTGCTCTCGACGTCGATTGCCGCGACATCGCGGGCATCCTGCAGACGGTTCGCCTGGTACGCAGCGCATCGACCACGATGCGCGACCTCGTCTCGGGCTATGGCGAGATCTGGTCGACGCGCCTGTTCGAGCGCCTGCTGCGCCGCCGCGCGGCGGGTCACGTGCAGTGGCTGGACGCCCGCAAGGCGCTGCTGGTGGAGTGGGGTCCGATGGGACCCGGCGTGCGCTGGGATCAGTCCCGGGCGCAGATGGCTGCGCTGGTGTCGCCAGAGTTCGTCGGCACGCTGGTCGTTACCGGCTTCATCGCAACCGACACCCATGGCCTGCAGACGACGCTGGGCCGCAACGGCAGCGACTACTCGGCGTCGATCTTCGGCTCGCTGCTCGACGCCGCCGAGATCGTGATCTGGACCGACGTCGACGGTGTGCTGAGTGCCGACCCGCGCCTCGTGCCCGAGGCACAGGTGATCGACACGCTCTCTTACAACGAGGCGATGGAACTCGCGTACTTCGGCGCCAAGGTCATCCACCCGTCGACGATGGCGCCAGCGATCCAGAAGCGCATCCCGATCTGGATCAAGAACACGTTCGCGGCCGACAAGCCCGGCACCCTGATCCACGACCACTCGGATCCCGATCCGCTGGTGAAGGGCATCACGACGATCGATCGCATCGCACTCGTGAACCTCGAAGGCGCCGGCATGATCGGCGTGCCCGGCACTGCGCACCGCCTGTTCGGTTCGCTGCGCGAGGAAGGCATTTCGGTCATCCTCATTTCGCAGGGCAGCTCTGAGCACTCGATCTGCTTTGCGGTGCCGGAACTCGAGGCCGAGCGAGCCGAGCGCGTGGTGCGTCGTGCGTTCGACCCCGAGCTGCGCGAAGGGCAGATCCACAGCATCGAGATCAACCACGGCTGCAGCATCCTGGCCGTCGTGGGCGACGGCATGGCCGGCGCACACGGTGTGGCCGCCAAGGTCTTCACGGCACTGGGACTGGCGGGTGTCAACGTCCGGGCCATTGCCCAGGGCGCGTCCGAGCGCAACATTTCCGTCGTGATCGACGGCCGCGGCAGTGCGCGGGCGCTGCGCGCTGTGCATTCCGCGTTCTATCTCTCGGCACACACGGTTTCGATCGGCCTGATCGGCCCGGGACTCGTGGGCGGCGCGCTGCTCGAGCAGATCGCGAGTCAGATGCAGCGCCTCGCACGCGACTTCAAGCTCGACCTGCGGGTGCGTGCCATCGCGGGCTCGAGGTCGATGCGGCTCGCTGCCGGCGCGATCGACCTCGCGCACTGGCGCGATGAATACAAGGCGGGCGGCGACCCGCTCGATCTCGACCGGTTTGCGGACCACGTGCATGCCGATCATTTCCCGCACGCCGTGATCATCGACTGCACGGCCAGCGCCGACGTGGCGAAGCACTATCCGCACTGGCTGTCGGAAGGCATCCACATCGTCACGCCGAACAAGAAGGCGAACAGCGCGCCGTACGCCGACTACCAGCGCGTCAAGGATGCGCGGCGCACGGCCGGGTCGCACTATCTCTACGAAGCGACCGTCGGCGCGGGTTTGCCCGTGATCCAGACACTGCGTGACCTGCGTGAGACAGGCGATGAGATCCGCCGCATCGAAGGCATGTTCTCCGGCACGCTGGCTTATCTGTTCAACACCTGGGACGGCTCGCAGCCGTTCTCGGAGGTCGTGCAGCACGCGAAGTCGCTGGGCTACACCGAGCCGGATCCGCGCGACGACCTGTCGGGCATGGACGTGGCGCGCAAGCTGATCATCCTGGCGCGCGAGATGGGCCTGCGCACGGAAATGGCCGAAGTGAAGGTCGAAAGCCTCGTGCCGGCGGTGCTCAATGAATGCGGCATCGACTCGTTCCTCGAGCGACTGCCGGAATTCGACCGGGCCATGCTCGAGCGCCTGCGTGCGGCCACCGCGCGCGGCCATGTGCTGCGCTACGTCGGGTCGGTCGACGCGCAGGGCCGGGCCGAGGTCGGGCTCGTCGAACTGCCGCAGTCGCACCCGTTCGCCAACATCGCGCTCACGGATAATATCGTCCGTTTCGAGACTGCGCGTTACGACAAGAACCCGCTCATCGTACAGGGTCCCGGGGCGGGCCCAGCCGTCACGGCAGCCGGCGTCTTCGCCGACCTGCTGCGCGTCTGTGCCTACCTTGGAGCCAAGTTGTGACCGGCGATTCCACTCGCAAGTCTGCGACCGCGTTTGCGCCGGCGAGTGTCGGTAACGTCGCGGTCGGCTTCGACATTCTCGGCCACACAGTGGCTGCTCTCGGTGACAAGGTGCGAGCCACGCGCCGGGCCGAGCGCGGTGTCGCGATCCGCTCGATCACCGGCACGGTCGCAGACCTGCCGCTCGCGGCCGAGAAGAACACTGCCGGCATGGCCGTGCTCGCGATGTGTCGCGAACTGAACCTGCCATACGGCTTCGACCTCGACATCGAGAAAGGCATCCCGCTCGGTTCCGGTCTCGGCGGTTCGGCGGCTTCGGCCGTCGCCGGCATCGTGGCCGCGACCGCGCTGGTCGATGAGCCGCTCGACCGCACGGAACTGCTCAAGTTCGCCATGCAGGGCGAGGCGGTTGCGAGTGGTTCGGTCCACGTGGATAACATCGCGCCTTCGCTCTACGGCGGCCTGGTCCTCACGGTCGGCATCGACAATCCGTTCGTGAAGCAGATCCCGGTGCCGGACACGATCCGCTGCGTGCTGGTTCATCCGCACATGGTGCTCCCGACGCGCGAGGCGCGCGCCATCCTGAACAAGTCCGTGCCGTTGTCGGACGTGATCTGGCAGCAGGCCAACCTTGCGGGCTTTCTCGCGGGCTGCTTCACCAACGACATCGCACTGATTCGCGAGTCGCTGCTCGACGTGGTGATCGAGCCGCAGCGACAGGTGTTGATTCCGGGATTCGTCGAAGTGAAGCAGGCGGCGCTTGCGGCCGGCGCGCTGGGCGGATCCATCTCCGGCGCGGGTCCCACGGTGTTCGCGTGGGTCGATGCAGCTGACGCAGAAAAAGTCCGCGTCGGAATGGTCGATGCATTCGCGCGTCACGGCCTCGATTCCGACAGCTGGGTATCGACGTTCGATCGCGCGGGCGCGCGCGTGGTGGGTGATTGACCATGCAGTTCCAGAGCACGCGGAATCCGCAGCACCGTGTCGGCCTGAGCGACGCGATCGCGCGCGGCCTGGCGCCGGACGGCGGTCTCTATGTCCCGACTGAACTGCCGGGCATCGACCGCAAGGCGTTCGACAGCGCCCACACGATTCCGGAAGTGGCGGAGGTTCTGCTGCGGCCCTTCGCGGCAGGCGACGCGATCGCGGCGCAAGTGCCGGCCATCGCCCGTGACGCCTTCAACTTCCCGGCGCCGGTCGTGGCAGTGGACGGGGCGGCGGGACCGTTGTCCGTGCTGGAACTGTTCCATGGCCCGACCGCGGCATTCAAGGATTTCGGCGCCCGGTTTCTCGCGGCCTCGCTCGAGCGCATACCCCGCAATGATCCGCGCCGGCTGACGATCCTGGTCGCGACCTCCGGTGACACCGGTGGCGCTGTGGCTGCGGCGTTCTATCGGCGCCCCTGGGTCGACGTCGTCGTGCTCTATCCGAAGGGCCTCGTCTCGGCCCGCCAGGAAAAGCAGCTCGCCTGCTGGGGCAAGAACGTGCGCACGCTGGCGGTTGCGGGCACCTTCGATGACTGCCAGCGCATGGTCAAGGAAGCCTTCGTCGATCCGGCACTGGGTCGTGACCTGTTGCTGTCCTCCGCGAACAGCATCAACGTCGGCCGGCTGCTGCCGCAGATGACGTACTACGCGCAGTCGAGCCTCGCACTGTTCCGCCGCGACGGGCGTGCGCCCAACTACATCGTGCCGTCGGGCAACCTGGGCAACGTGGCCGCCTGCCTCTGGGCACGCAAGGTGGGGCTCCCCATCGGCGAAGTGATGCTGGCCACCAACGCCAACCTGACCGTGCCGGACTACCTGCGCACGGGCGAGTGGCAACCGCGGCCGAGCCTCGCTACGCTTGCGTCCGCCATGGACGTAGGCAACCCGAGCAACATGGAACGACTGCGCTGGATGTTCCCCGACCTGCACGACCTGCGCGGTGCGTTCTCGGCGTACTCCGTGAGCGATGACGAAATCCGCGCCTCGATCCGGCGCGACTACGTGGAGTATGGGCAGACGTGGTGTCCGCACACCGCAACAGCGGCACACCTGTACCGGCAGCTGCCGGCAGAGCGGCGCAAGGAACGCTGGGTGCTGGTCGGCACTGCGCATCCGGCGAAGTTCAACGACGTCGTCGAGCCACTCATCGGCGCGGAAGTCCCGGTGCCGTCTGCGCTCGCCGACCTGTTGTCGCTGCCGTCCCTGCAGCAGGACGTGGCACCCCGCCTCGACGCTCTGCGCAACGTGCTCAAGGGGAATCCGGCTTGAAGACGCTCCTGGGATTGCCGCTCTGGTTGTGGGTCATCTTCGCGCTGGCGTTGATCGGCACCGCGGGCTACTTCATCCGCGAAAAGGTGCGCCAGGTGCGCGCGCGTCGTGCGATCGATAACGTGATCTCGTCGGTCGCGTTCGACGAATTGCGCAACGTGCTGTTGCCGACGGGCACGGGCGACCAGATCCACATCAACTACCTGCTGCTCACCCAGAACGGGTTGCTGGCTCTCGACCTGTTCGATGCACACGGCATGATCTTTGCGGGCGAGAAGATGGAGCAATGGTCCATCTTCGGTCCCAAGCGGCATTTCATGATC
>JBAVIQ010000507.1:0-7513 GCA_049687035.1 Steroidobacteraceae bacterium | reverse complement strand
GGCACGTCGCCGTGGCCGGTGATGAAGATGATCGGCAGGATCGAGTGGCGCTCGTTGAGTTTCACCTGCAGTTCGAGCCCGCTCATGCCAGGCATGCGGATGTCGAGCACGAGGCAACCCGGACGGTCGTCACGGTCGGCGTCGAGGAATTCCTGCCCGGATTCGAACACCTCGACCGGCAGGCCGACCGACTTGAGCAGCATCCGCAGCGAGTCGCGGACGGCCGCGTCGTCGTCGACCACGAACACCGTGGGCTTGATTTCCTTGATCACTCGGAACTACTCCCCTTTGGATGCCAGCGATACCGGCGCTGCCGGCAGCGTGAAATGAAATCGTGCGCCGGTTCCCTCGTTGGGAGTGTGCCACAGGCGTCCGCCGTGGGCGCGCACGATCGAGCGGCTGATGGCGAGGCCGAGGCCCGTGCCGCCCGATTTCGTCGTAAAGAACGGGTTGAACAGGTGTTCGGCGGCTTCCGGCGCCAGGCCGCTGCCGTGATCCGCCACGATGATTTCGATCTCGCCGTCCGGTAACTGGCGCGTGCTGAGCAGGACTTCGCGGCGCGTCTCGGGCGCTTCCGACATCGCATCGATCGCGTTGCGGACGAGGTTGAGCACGACCTGCTGCAGCTGGATCGGATCGGCGTAGACCGTCGGCAGCGACGGCTCGGCTTCGATCCGCAACCGGACGTTGTGCAGCCGGGCGTCGGTCTCGGCGAGCGTGCGCAGGTCGTCGAGCAGGCGGTTGCAGTCGACGGGCTCGCGCTTTACTTCGCGGTTCTTGACGAAATTCCGCAGGCGCCGGATGACCTCGCCCGCCCGCAGTGCCTGCGCATTGATCTGCTCGAGCGCCTCGAGGACGTCGGCGTCGTCGCGGTTCGGCGAACGCACGAAGCGCTGGCCGGCCTGCGCATACGTCGCGATCGCGGCCAGCGGCTGGTTGATTTCGTGCGCGAGGCCCGCGGCCATCTCGCCCATCGTCGACAGACGGCTGAAATGCGTGAGACGTTCCTGTAGTTGCCGGGCCTCGTCTTCGGTCGCGCGCCGATCAGTCACGTCGTGGATCGTGCCGCTGTGCTTGAGTGCAGTGCCCTGCGCATCGCGCGTGACCTGCGCGATGTGGTGCAGGTGTCGGGTCGTGCCGTCGTCGAGCACGATGCGGTACTCGCAGTCGAACGAGTCCCCGGGCGAGTCGAGTTCGCTGAACGCCTCGTCGAACTTCTCGCGGTCGCCCGGGTGTACCCAGTGCTCGAGCAGCGTCGTGAGCGGCAGCCCTTCCTCGACCGCGTCGATGCCGAGAATGCGGCAGAGCTGCGGCGAGCAGTAATCGGGCTCGGACCGGTCGAGGTGCACGACGTAGTTGCCTAGACTTGCCAGTTCCTGCGCCAGTCGCAGCTCGGACTCACTGCGTCGCAGGCGCTCGTCGGCGAGCTTGCGCAGCGTGATGTCGCGGATGAAGCCGATGAATCTCGGCGGCACGACGCCCTGCACCTTGCCGACCGCGAGTTCGCACGGGAAGACGGAGCCGTCCTTGCGTCGCGCCTGCACTTCGCGGCCGATGCCGATGATCCTGGCTTCGCCGGTGTGCTGGTAACGTTCCATGTACGCGTCGTGCTCGGCGCGGTAGGGCGCGGGCATGAGCACGTCGACGTTCTGGCCGATCACCTCGGCTGCGCTGTAACCGAAGATGCGCTCCGCGGAGAGGCTGAACTGTTCGATCCGGCCCCGATGATCGATGACGATGATCGCATCGACGGCCGCGTCCAACAGCGACTGGAACTCGAGCTCGGCTTCATTCGAGCGTCGAGGCGCGGTGCCGGGCGTGGCATGTTCGGCAGCGGTGGGCGGGCGTTCTACGCGCAAGATTTGCAGGTGCGGTGGCGAAAGTGCGAATCCTAAAAGAAGCCGGGGCGCGGCACTAGGTATTGCTGGAATCCGGCTAGGCAACGCTGCGAATCGCAGACCCGCAACACAACCGCGACAATGTACACGAGGCCGGATGTAAGCCGGTCCGGTGTTTTGTTGGCAAGGGGACACCCAAGGAGGGCGCCATGAGACTGATGAGATGGGAGCCGTTCCGCGAAATGGACGACCTGCTGAAAGGGTTCGGCCCGGTGTTTGGCCGGCTACCGACCCTGGCCCGCCCGACCGAGGGCGGCTATGAGTTCATGCCGCCGGCCGACGTGATCGAGCGGGAAAAGGAGTACTTGGTCAAAGTCGACCTGCCGGACGTGCGCAAGGAGGACGTCAAGGTCCTGTTCGACGACGGCGTGCTCACGATCAAGGGCGAGCGCAAGGTGGAAAAGGAGACGAAGGGCGAGACCGTGCATCGCACGGAGCGCTTCTACGGCGCGTTCGAGCGCACCTTTGCGCTGCCCGATGATGTCGATCCGAAGGGAATTCACGCCGAATCCAAGGATGGCGTGCTGATGGTCAGCCTGCCGCGCATCGCGGTGAAGAAGCCGCAGCCGCTGGCGATCACGATCCAGTGATCGACGGCCAGGCGGGATAGATGACGGGCCGGTCAGCGGCCCGGACAGCGGCTGGATCAGCCCAGGACGGGTGGTCGAGCGTCCCCGGCCGGGAAGGCCCCGGAGCGTCGCGGCCACTCGTCCTGCTCATGAATACTCAATGGTCGTGATGCTCATGCGCTCCGGCGGGGTTGCCCATCGTGCTCATGTCATGTCCACCGTGGGTGCCATGGGCAACAAGGTGATACAGGGCTGAGCCTGCCGTCCACGCTCCGAACGCGAGCAACAGAGCGCCCGCCACATTGCGCAGCGTGGCGCGGTTGGCCAGGAGTCTTGCCGCGCGCTCGAAGGCGACCGTCGCCGACACCATCGCTGGCAACGTGCCGACACCGAACGCAGCCATCACCAGCGCTCCGTTGGCGGCGCTGGCCGTGGTCGCCGCCAGCAGCAGCATCGAATACGTGAGCCCGCACGGCAGCCAGCCCCAGGCGAGGCCGAGGCCGATCGCGCCAGAGAGCCCCTTGCGCTGGGCAAGACGGCCGCTTGCGGGCATGACCTTGCGCCAGAGACCGGCGCCCGCAGCCTCGAGCGGGTCGAGCAAACGCCACCCGAACAGCAGTCGACCCGCGGCGGCCACCATGATGGCACCGGCCAGCACGCGAAAAGCAATCGAAAGCGGCGCGACGTTGACCGAGCGCAGCAGCGTCTGGCCGAGGAGACCCGCCAGCGCGCCTGCAAACGCGTAGCTGGCTACGCGAGCAACGTTGTAGGCCAAGGCCAGCGTGAGGCGCGAGCCGCCAGCATCCGACGTGCTGTTGCGCATCGCCAGGGCGCCGGCGATGCCGCCGCACATGGTCAGGCAATGGCCGCTGCCGGCGAGTCCGGCGATCAACGCGGCACCGAGGCTCAGCGAACCCACGTCCGGGACATTCATGGTTTGGGTCGTTCCTTCACTTCACGATGCAGGGGATCGTTGCCCGTCTCGGTGCTCGACGTCTTCTGCTTGCGTTCATCGTCGAGCACCGACCAGCCGGGACTGTCGAGATCGTCGAACTGGCCGCTGCCCACGGCCCAGAAGAAGGCCCACAGGCCGATTCCGACGAGCACCAGGCCGAGCGGCACCATCAGGTAGAGGATTTCCATCTAGCCCACCCCTGCCGGCCGTGCATCCGTCCAGCGCGGCGCTGCAATCGCCGTCGTGCGGCGCGTGACACGCGTCGCATTCAGCACCACGAACACCGAACTCAGCGACATGCCGATCGCCGCGAGCCACGCCGGCACGAGGCCTAATGCGGCCAGCGGCAGGGCGGACAGGTTGTAGGCGATCGACCAGGCGAGGTTCTGCCTGACGATGCGCTGGGCCCGTCGCGCGATCCTCAGGATTTCGGGCAACTGGTCGAGCGAATCGCGCACCAGGATCAGGTCGGCGCTCGTCTGCGCGAGGGCCGAGCCCCGGCCCATGGCGACTGCGACGTTCGCCGCCTGCAGCAACGGCGCATCGTTGATGCCGTCACCGACGGCGACGACGACCGCGCCCGTGTCCTGCAGCGCCTTGAGCCGTGCGACCTTCGCCTGCGGCGTCAGCCGCGCCTCGAAACGCTCGATACCGCTGCGCGCCGCAATCTGTGCCACTGCCGCCGCAACGTCGCCGCTCACGATCTCCGAAGCGAGGCCGAGGTCTGCGAGTTGCCTGACGCAGCTTGCCGTTTCGGCGCGCAGCGGGTCCGTCAGACGGAAGCCCGCGAGCAATCCTTGTTCGTCACCGAGGTAGACCCAGCTTTCGGTAGCTGTCTCGGTCGTTGCGTCGGACCCGGCACGCATCGACAAGCCACCTGCGAAATCCAGCGTGCCGATACGCAACGATCGACCGTCGACCCGGCCTTCGAGGCCCGCGCCCGCCGTGACGGCCACGTCAGTTGCCGTGGACGTCGCGGCTGCGGAAGCCAGGAACGCCTTGGCAATAGGGTGTTCGGACATCCGCTCGAGCGCAGCCGCCAGCGCGACACAGCGTTCCTCGCTCTCGTCGCGCAAAGGTCGAACTTCCTCGACGCGGACGAGTCCGTGCGTAAGCGTGCCGGTCTTGTCCCACAGCACGTGCGTCGCCTTCGTCAACGATTCGAAGGCGTCGGAGTGAGCCACCAGCACGCCTCGCCGAGCGAGGTCCGCCGTGGCCGCCGCGAGCACCGCAGGCGTGGCGAGCGACAGCGCGCACGGACAAGTCACCACCAGCACGGCGAGCGTTGCGGGAAAGGCCTTCGACGGATCGACGAACCACCACACGATGAAGACGAGCGCCGAGCCGATCAGGATGCGGCTCAGGAACCAGGCGGCTGCGCGATCGGCGGCTTTGGCGAGCTGCGGCCGCTCGGCCTGCGCCCGCTCGAGCAACGCGACGATGCCGGCCAGCACGGTATTGCCGGCAACGGCCGCAACACGCACGCGCATGGGTGCGCCCAGGTTCTGCGTGCCGGCATGCACCGACGAACCCTGGGCTTTCGCAATCGCAATCGATTCGCCCGTGAGCATCGATTCGTCTACGCGGACTTCGTCGCCTTCGGTCACGACACCATCGGCAGCAAGAACTTCACCTGTGCGTACGAGCATCTCGTCGCCCGGCTGCAGTTCGCTCGCCTGCACATCCTCGACCTGGCCGTCCCGCACGCGCCGCGCGGTGACGGGGGCGAGTCGAGCGAGCGCATCGGCGACGCTGCCGGCGCGATGGCGCGCCACCATCTCGACGTAGCGGCCGAGCGAGAGAAAGAACACGAACATCGTGACAGAATCGAAATAGACCTCGCCGTGGCCGGTCAGCGCGTTCCACACGCTCGCCACAAAGGCGATGACGATGCCCAGGGTGACGGGCACGTCCATGCTCACGCTGCGCGCCTGCAGGGCGTGCCAGGCGCCCTGGTAGAACGGCCAGCCCGAATAGAGGGCGACCGGAATCGATACCAGCATGCTGACGAGGCGGAAGAACTCGCGCATGCCGGGCTCCATGCCCGACGTGTGCGCCACGTAGAGCGGCAGCGCGAACATCATCACCTGCATCATGCCGAAGCCCGCGACCGCGAGCCGCTTCAGCGCGCTGCGTCGTTCGAGCAGCGCGATCTGCTCGGCGGGTTCGCCTGCGAGCGGATGTGGCCGCAGCCCGACGTGCTCGAGCACGCGCAGCAGGTCGCCAAGCCTCACTTTCGACGGGTCCCACACCAGCCGCGCGCGGGCCGTTGCCGGGTTCACGCTGACGTCGAGCACGCCGCTCTGCAGGTGCAGCGCCTTGTCGGCGAGCCAGCTGCAGGCCGAGCAACGCAGGCCTTCCAGCAGCACAGTGATAGAGCGTGCGCCGTCCGCCTCGGCGCGGGTCAGGCGCTCGACGAGTTCGGGCCGGTCGTAGGCAGACCAGCGGTCTGGACGTGGCGGCTCATCGGCACGTGCGCCCGAGCGGTCGCGGTACCTGTAGTAGTCGTCGAGCCCGGCGCCCGTGATGAATTCTGCGACGGCCTTGCAGCCATGGCAGCAGACGGGTTCTTCACGTGAGTCGATGCGTGCGTGAATGCGCACGCCGGCCGGGATGGGCTCGCCGCAATGGAAGCAGGCAGAGCCCGGCCCCGCCGTCATGGGCTCCGCGGGGCGTCCTCGCCGCAGACCATCGTAGCGCCGTCACGGACACAGTCCTTGCGGACGAGAATGTCGGGATGGGTGATCGCGAGGTACAGCGTGACGAAGCCGCCAATCACTGCACTGGCCGGCAGCAAGATGAGCATCCACGGATAGAACTGACGATACCAGGGGCGCTCGGTCGGGGTGCTCATGGGGCGCAGCCTATCAGTTCGTGGGAGCGAGGAAACGGGCCTTGCCCGTCGCTGCGAGCGCACGGTCGCCCTCGGTGCGGATCGTGAAGCGGATGTCCGAGCCGCCCTTCAGTTCGCCGCGCGGCACGCGCAGCCGCACCGCCACGCTCTGCACGTCACCGGGGCCGACCTCGACTTCTTCCGCGCCGTAATCGACCTGCAGGCCGGGCAGGCCGTCCGCGGTGATCGAGAACTCGTGTTCTGCGTCGTCCTTGTTCAGGATCTTGACGTTGTACACGTTCTCGATCAGGCCGCCAGGCAGCTCGCGGAACAGCGCGTTGCGGTCGCGAATGACGTCGATGGCGACGACGTTGCGATGCGTGATCGTGTAAGCGAAGCCGGCGATCAGCACGGTGATCAGCGTGGCGTAGACAATCGTGCGCGGCCGCAACACATGCTTCGCCTTGCCCTCGAGGCCGTGCTGCGTGTCGTAACGGATCAGGCCCTTCGGGTAGCCGACCTTCTCCATGACCTCGTCGCACGCGTCGATGCAGGCCGCGCACGCGATGCACTCGTACTGCAGGCCCTTGCGGATGTCGATGCCGGTCGGGCAGACCTGCACGCACACCGTGCAGTCGACGCAGTCACCGAGGCCTTTCGCCTTGGGGTCGGTGCCCTTCTTGCGTGCGCCGCGCGGTTCGCCGCGCTTCTCGTCGTAAGTGATGATCAGCGTGTCCTTGTCGAACATCGCGCTCTGGAAGCGCGCGTACGGACACATGTACTTGCAGACCTGCTCGCGCATGAAGCCCGCGTTGACGTAGGTGGCGCCGCCGTAGAACAGCACCCAGAACGTTTCCCACGGGCCGGTCGAGAAAGTCACGATCTTGCCGGCGAGTTCGGTGATCGGCGTGAAGTAGCCGACGAACGTGAAGCCGGTCCACAGCGCGAACGCGAACCAGAGGAAGTATTTCGTGCCCTTGCGCAGGATCTTCTCGCCGCTCAAGGGCGCCTTGGCGAGCTTCATCTGCTGCGTGCGGCTGCCTTCCACCCAGCGTTCGATCCACAGGAAGGTCTCGGTCCAGACCGTCTGCGGACACGCATAGCCGCAGAACAGCCGTCCGGCGAGCGCGGTGAAGAAGAACAGCGCCAGCGCGGCGATGATCAGCAGCCAGGTCAGGAAGTAGAAATCCTGCGGCCACAGCGTCAGGCCGAAGATGTGGAACTTGCGTGCGGGCAGGTCGAACAGCACAGCCTGGCG
>JBAVIQ010000506.1:0-7307 GCA_049687035.1 Steroidobacteraceae bacterium | reverse complement strand
GACTGGACCGACCTCGTGAGGGTCGAACGTTCGCCGGATCGCAGCCAGTACCGCACGGCCAGCGGATGGGCGTCGCTGCAGCACTTCGTCGAGACGATCCGTTCGAGTTCGGGTGCGACGCGCGAGGTGCTCGTCGAGCAGACACAATGGGGGCCGGTGCTGTCCGCCGAGGGGGTGGACGGGGAAGGCACGCTCGCGCTCGCATGGACCGCGCACGATCCCGCCGCGACCAACCTGCGCTGGCTGCAACTCGAGCACGTCAACGACTGTGCCAGCGCGCTCGGCGTCGCGAACACGATCGGCGGTCCGGCGCAGAATTTCGTCTGCGCGGATGCTGGCGGCAACATCGGCTGGACGCTGCTCGGCCGCATGCCGTTGCGCGGCGCAGGCTACGACGCAGGTTTGCCCTCGGACTGGACGCAGCCCGATGCGGGTTGGCAGGGTTGGCGTGATCCCGCGACCTACCCGCGTGTGCTGAACCCGCCGACAGGGCGCATCTGGACAGCCAACAACCGTGTCGTCGGCGCGGAGAGGCTCGCAGCGATCGGCGATGGTTCGCCGGACCGTGGCGCACGCGCTCAGCAGATCCGGGATGACCTGCTCGCGCTCCCGCCAGGTCAGGCGACCGAAGCCGACATGCTGAAAATCCAGCTCGACGATCGCGCCTTGTTCCTGGTCCGTTGGCACGACCTCCTGCTCGGCCTGCTGGATGCCGATGCCTTGCGCGGCAGGCCCGCGCGCGCCGCGCTGCGCAAGCAGGTCGAGACGTGGGATCCGCACGCGGCGACTGGGGCGGTGGGCTATCGATTGGTCCGTGATTTTCACGACGTACTGGAGCGCCGCACGTTCGACGCCTTGACCGTCCCGGCTCGCGTAGCTCACCCCGCAGTCGAGTTCGAGGTGCCCCGCTCGTTCGAGGAGGCCGTCTGGGAGCTTGCAACGACCAGGCCCGCGCACCTGCTCGAACCACGCTTTGCGGACTGGCGCGCCTTCCTGCTCGACGTCGTCGACGAATCACTGACCCGGATCGCCGGGCAATGTGCCGATGCCACGTACGCCACGTGCACGTGGGGCGAGGTCAACGCGACGAGCATCCGGCACCCGTTGAGCCCTGCCGTGCCGCTGCTCGCGCGCTGGCTCGACATGCCGCGCGAACCGATGTCGGGCGACATCGACATGCCACACGTGCACACGCCTGGCTTCGGGGCGTCGGAACGCTTTGGCGTGTCGCCGGGACGTGAGGCGCAGGGTTACTTCCACATGCCTGCCGGCCAGAGCGGCCACCCGCTGTCGACGTTCTACCGCGCCGGACACCGGGCCTGGGTGCGCGGCGAGGCGCTGCCTTACCTGCCGGGTGCAACGGAGTACGAACTCACGCTGCAGCCGGCCCCGCATTGAGGCGCTTTGCCGCAGCGCAATAAGTCCCGTCGCTTGCGTTAAGATACCCGCAAGGCCGCACCCCGGCGGCCGGCACGAGGGCCGCCTGTGACCAGCAAGTTCGAAGGGACGGAGCGCTACGTCGCGACCGAGGACCTGATGATGGCCGTCAACGCGGCCGTGACACTGGCGCGGCCGCTGCTCGTGAAGGGCGAGCCCGGCACGGGCAAGACCCAGCTCGCCGAGGAGATTGCGCGTTCGCTCGACAAGCCGCTCTACCGCTGGCACGTCAAGTCGACGACCAAGGCGCAGCACGGTCTCTATGAGTACGACGCGGTGTCGCGGTTGCGCGATTCGCAGCTCGGCGACGCGAAGGTGCACGACATCGGCAACTACATCATCCCCGGCCGGTTGTGGGAGGCCTTCCGCAGCGAGAGCCAGGCGGTGCTGCTGATCGACGAGATCGACAAGGCCGACATCGAATTCCCGAACGACCTGTTGCTGGAACTCGACCGCATGGAGTTCTACGTCCACGAGACGCGCGAGATGATCCAGGCCACGCATCGGCCGATCGTGATCATCACCAGCAACAACGAGAAAGAACTGCCGGACGCCTTCCTGCGCCGCTGCTTTTTCCACTTCATCCGTTTCCCGGACGCGGAAACGATGACGCGCATCATCGGCGTGCATTTCCCCGAGCTCAAGCGCGAGCTGCTGACGGAAGCGCTGAACGCGTTCTACAAGCTGCGCGACGTGCCGGGCCTCAAGAAGAAGCCATCGACGTCGGAACTGCTCGACTGGCTGAAGCTGCTGCTCGCGGAAGACATTCCGCCGGAAGCGCTGCGCACGGACGATCCGCGCAAGAGCCTGCCGCCGCTGTACGGCGCGCTGCTCAAGAACGAGCAGGACGTCCACCTGTTCGAGCAGCTCATCTTCCTGCAACGGCGCCAGTCGCGGCAGTAAGCCGTTTCATGGCAGCCGGTTCCATGAGCCGCTCATGCTGACGCCATTCTTCTACACGCTGCGCGCAGCGGGCGTGCCGGCGTCGGTCACGGAGTACCTGACGCTGCTCGAGGCGCTTCAGCGCGGCCTCGCCAATTTCAGCGTCGACGACTTCTATTTCCTCGCGCGCACCACGCTGGTCAAGGACGAGAAGCACTTCGACCGCTTCGACAAGGCGTTCACGCAGTACTTCAAGGGCATCGAACAGTCGTTCGAGCACCTGCAGCAGGCGCTACCCGAGGACTGGCTCAAGCTGCTCGCGGAGCGGCATTTTACTCCGGAAGAAATGGCGCAGATCCAGGCGCTCGGCGGCTGGGACAAGCTGCTCGAGACGCTGAAACAGCGACTCGAGGAGCAGAAGGGCCGGCACGAAGGCGGAGCCAAGTGGATCGGTACCGGCGGCACGTCGCCGTTCGGTCACGGCGGTTACAACCCGGAGGGCATCCGCATCGGCGGGCCGGGCGGCAAGGGCAAGGCCGTCAAGGTCTGGGAGCGCCGCGACTACCGCAACCTCGACGACAACGTCGAACTCGGCACGCGCAACATCAAGGTGGCGCTGCGCAAGCTGCGCCGCTTTGCGCGCGAGGGCGCGGCGGACCAGTTCGACATCGACAGCACGATCTCGGCGACGGCCCGTAATGCCGGTCTGCTCGACCTGAAGTTCCAGCCTGAACGCCACAATGCGCTCAAGCTGCTGTTGTTCTTCGATGTCGGCGGCTCGATGGAAAGCCACGTCCGCGTTTGCGAGGAACTGTTCTCGGCCGCGCGCGGCGAGTTCAAGCATCTCGAGTACTTCTATTTCCACAACTTCATCTATGAATCGGTGTGGAAGGACAGTCGGCGCCGGCATGGCGAGCGCACGACGCTGTTCGACATCCTGCGCAAGTACCAGCCCGACTACCGTGTCATCTTCATCGGCGACGCGAGCATGAGCCCGTACGAAATCATGCAACCGGGCGGCAGCATCGAGCACTGGAACGAGGAGGCCGGCGCGGTCTGGCTGCAGCGCCTCACGCAGCGGTTCCAGCGCTATGCGTGGCTCAACCCCGAGCCGCAGGACCGCTGGGACTACGTGCAGTCGATCGGGATTGCGCGGCAGCTGCTCGCGGAGCGCATGTATCCGCTCACGCTGCACGGGCTCGACGACGCCATTCGCGCGCTGAAGGCGTAAGCGTTCGCGGTCGCCTGGCTGCGTCGCATCGTTCGCGACGTGACGGCATAGTCGGTCGGCGATACCTGGCACCAGCGTGCGAGCAACGGGTCCGGGGCCT
This sequence comes from Steroidobacteraceae bacterium, assembly GCA_049687035.1. Taxonomy (GTDB): domain Bacteria; phylum Pseudomonadota; class Gammaproteobacteria; order Steroidobacterales; family Steroidobacteraceae; genus RPQJ01. The sequence goes on along the minus strand of JBAVIQ010000506.1, from coordinate 3,657 downwards.
TTGCCCGAGCTTGGAAAGGCAGACACGCGCTCGGGCAAAGGCCCCGGACCCATCGCTCGCGATACGGCGCGCGCATCGTCGAGATTCTCCGATCGTGCCGTTTCAGGCTACGAGTGCCGCATCACAAGCTACCGATCCGGGACTGTTCCCCGAGCGCGTGTCTGCCTTTCCAAGCTCGGGGAACAGTCCCGGATCGGTAGCTTGGAACGAGCGCGGTCTGCCAGTCCATCCAGCCGGGACGTGGCCAGCATAGCAAGCCCGATGCAGGGCTCCGCGAACCCGGCAGCTCAGCGACCGCCCTTGCTACCCGCAGCGGCGGCGGCCTTCAGCGCCTTGATGTCCGCGAGCACGAGCTGCGAATGGCCTTCCGGATTGACCGACTCGTAGTGCTTTGCGACGCGACCCTGCGGATCGATGATGAAGGTGTCGCGGCGTGCCATCTCCATGACACCCATGTATGTCTTCAGCACGCCGTAGCTCTTCGTCACGGTCTTGTCGGAGTCGGCGAGGATCGTGAACGGCAGGCTGTGCTTCTCCGCGAACTCCTTGTGGGACGCTACTTCATCGACGCTGATGCCTACGATGACCGCGCCTTCCTTGTTGAACGCGAAGATGTTGTCGCGGAAGCCACAGGCCTGCGTGGTGCAGCCCGGCGTGTCGTCCTTCGGGTAGAAGTACAGGGCGACCCATTTGCCCCTGTAGTCGGCCAGCGAGTGCCACTTGCCCATCTGATCCTGCAGCTTGAAGGCGGGGGCGGGCTTGCCCACGGCGGGCGCCACGCCGTCCGCCAGTGCCGGACGGCTGCCTGCCACCAGGGTCCCGAACGTCAGGGCGAGTGCCGGCAACAGGGCGGCCAGCGAAAGAATTCCACGTCGAGACAGTGCACGGTTCATCGGATTCTCCGGTGAGGGGCCAAAAGAGCGCGGATTCGCGCCGACACATACTAGACTTCCGCAACAGGACAGTCAGCGAGGTGACCTTGTCGAGCCCCCCAATGCCAACCCGTCCCGCGCCGGACGCGCCGGATGACGCGACCAATTACATCTTCTTCGACGACCGCGACGCTTTGGTTTTGTCGGGAGGCGGGGCGCGCGGCGCGTACCAGGTCGGGGTACTGAAGGCGATCGCCGAATGGTTGCCGGCGGACGCCCCATGCCCGTTCGAGGTGCTCGTGGGCACCTCGGCCGGTGCGTTGAACGCGGCGGCCATCGGCGCCCTTGCTCATTCGTTGCGTGAAGCGGTGCAATCGCTCGAAGAGGTCTGGGCCAACTTCCGTGTCGAGCAGGTCGTGCAGTCCAATTCGCTGACGATGCTGCGGTCCGGGCTGCACTGGATGGTTTCGCTGCTCTCTGCCGGCTGGATCGCCAGGCCCCCGCGTTCGCTGTTCGACACGACGCCGCTGTACGAACTGCTCGCACGCGTCGTGCCCCTGGAACAGATTCCCGTGCAGATCGCGGCGGGCCGGCTGCACGCGCTGGCCGTCGCGACGACGAGTTACACGACCGGGCAGGCCGTCGCGTTCTTCGACGGGACGGACGACATCGTTGGCTGGAACCGAGCGAGCCGCGCCGGGCGCAGGCGTCACATCGACCTCGACGTGCCGATGGCCAGTGCTGCGATCCCGTTTATTTTCCCGGCCTGGAGCGTCGACGGCAACCACTACGGCGACGGCGCAATGCGGCAGCTGGCCCCGTTGAGTCCCGCCGTCCACCTCGGGGCTAACCGTGTGCTCGTGATCGGGACACGCGGCAGCGCAGCTGCCACACCGCCGACAGGGGCCATCGCGCAGGCCCCGCCGAGCCCGGGTCACCTGCTTGGGTTCGTGCTCGACTCGTTGTTCACGGACGGCTTGTCGATCGACCTCGAGCGCCTCAACCAGATCAATCGGTTGATCGTCGCGGCGGGCCACACCGAGCATCGGCCGATCCGCGCGACGGTGATTCAGCCGAGCGTCGACCCGACCGTGATTGCGATGAAACACGAACGCTGCATGCCCCGCAGCATCCGCACGTTGCTGCGCACGATGGGCGCCTACGAGGCGCGCGGTGGGCTGCTGGTCAGTTACCTGCTGTTCGACAAGTCGTATACCGGCGAGCTGATGGCGATGGGGTATGCCGACGCGCAAGCGCAGCGCGCGGAGATCATTCCCTACCTCGCGCCCTGGGTTACCTGAGCACCAGGGTGCCGAGGCCGAGGAGCGAGGCGAACCCGATCACGTCGGTGACCGTCGTGACGATGACGCCCCCCGCGACGGCGGGATCGACGCCGAATCGCTTCAGTGCGAGGGGCACCGTCACGCCGGCAAGCGCAGCCGCGAGCAGGTTCACGACCATCGCCGCGAAGATCACGAGCGCGATGCGCCACTGGTGGAACCAGAGCCAGGATACGAGCGCCACCACCGTGGCCCACGCGAGCCCGTTCAGCAGCGCAACGGCGATTTCCTTGGTGAGCAGCCAGCGCGCGTTCGCACGCTCGATCTGGCCCAGTGCGAGGCCGCGCACGATCAGCGTCAGCGTCTGCGTGGCGGCGACGCCACCCATGCTGGCCACGATCGGCATCAGCACGGCGAGCGCGACGATCTGCTGAATGGTGGCTTCGAACAGGCCCACGACCCACGCCGCCAGGAACGCCGTCAAGAGATTGATTCCCAGCCACACGCCGCGACGGCGCGCGCTCGGCACGACGGGCGCGAACATGTCGGCGTCCTCATCGAGGCCCGCCATGCTCATCACGGAGTGCTCGGCCTCGTCGCGGATCACGTCCACGACGTCGTCGATCGTGATGCGGCCGAGCAGGCGGCCTGCGTCCGCCGAAATTACCGCGGCCGACACGAGGTCACGGTCCTGGAACAGGCTCGCGACCTCGGTGGCAGGTGTCGCCGGCGGAATGCCGTCGACGCCCGTGTCCATGATTTCGCCGACCGTGCGTTCCGGGTCCTCGGTCAGCAGTCGCGTCAAATGCAGCACGCCGAGATACCGGTCGTGGCGGTTCACCACGAAAAGAGCGTCGGTCCTTTCTGGCATCTCGCCGCGCATGCGGAGATAGCGCAACACGGTCTCGAGCGTGACGTCGGGGCGCACGCTGACCGTGTCGGTGTTCATCAGGCCGCCGGCGGTGTCTTCCCCGAATCCGAGCACGGCGTTCAGGCGGTCCCGGTCCTGCGAGTCCATCGACCGCAGCACCTGCTGGTTGACGTTCTCCGGCAGGTCGCGCAGCAGGTCGGCGAGGTCGTCGACTTCGAGGCCTTCGGCGGCCGCGACGAGTTCCTCGGTTTCCATCTCGCGGATCAGGCCGGCGCGGACTTCCTCGTTGAGCTCGACCAGCACGTCGCCTTCGAGTTCCGGGTCGACGAGGTCCCAGACGACCTCACGCTGGGTCGGCGGCAGGGATTCGAGCAACGACGCGACTTCCGCCGGGTGCATCGAATTCACGAGCCGGTGCACCTGGCGCATCGTGCCCTCGTCGAGGGCTCGTTTGAGCGCCTCGAGGCGGGTCGGAGTACGGCGTGGTTGCAGCTCGGCGTTCATCGCCGGGATGATAGGGGGGGAAGGACAGGAAGGACAGGAAGGACAGGAAGGACAGGAAGGACAGGAAGGTGAGGAAGGACAGGAAGGTCAGAAAGGTCAGGAAGCAGAGGCAGGCGGAGCCGTCTAATCC
>JBAVIQ010000505.1:0-4700 GCA_049687035.1 Steroidobacteraceae bacterium | reverse complement strand
GCCGAACAGAATCCACTCCGAAGAACCGAATTGCGCCGCTATCCAGTTAAGCAAGATGAATAGCGGCTCGAAGGCGCCTTCGTGGAACGCATCTCCAAGACTGAGCCGACTTTGAACAACAAAATATTGATAATAGCGCCAGGAATCACCGACAGCTGGACGCAACAGCATGGCTGCAAACAGCATTGCGCCAATGGCAAAGCTGATGACTGCTAGACCGGTGCGCGAGCCTTTCTGGTTGCGTGTCTGGAAATGTATGACGAAAATCGCGCTCAACAACGCGTAGGGAATCAGCAAGAAGTGCATTCACGTGCCTGCAAAGGGCTATTTAGCGGGGGACGTGCAGCAACTCGCCGACCAGCCGCCAACCCGCGGAAAGCAGCCAGTAACGGCCTTAGCGACCGGTCTACGCGACAATAGGACGCACCCAGCAACAGAAGTCGCATGATGGCGGTGGGCCGATGCCATGGCCGCAGGTGGCGGAAGATCAGAATGCTCCGGTTGTGCGCCAGGCCATACATATAGGCTGGCCAATCCTCATGCACGCGACAGCCACCTATCTGCGCGGCCAGGTGCGTAAGCCTGGCGTTGGGCTCGAACCAGGTCCGGTACCCAGCGCTCTTGAGTCGGAGAGCCAGTTCCGATTCTTCATAGAGCGCCGCCCCGACGCTTAGTAATTCATCCACGCCACCGATAGTTTCAATTACATTGCGGCGAATCGAGAAATTGCCGCCCGGCGCGTGCAGACACCAGCCGGCCTGACGCGCACAGAAATTTCGGGTTGACGTCGCTGTCCACCAGTTGAAAGAACCCGTTGCAACGTCGCTCGGCGAGTCTCCCTTCGCTTCATCGATGCCACCGGCCACCATGGCGGCACTACCTTTGAGTTGCGCATCGTAATGTGCGCGAACCAATCCTGCATCAGTGCGAATATCGTCATCTATGTACAGGACAATGTCGTGACGCGCCTGCCGCCAGCCAAAATTGCGCGCCTGCGGCAGACCTTTGAACTGCGCCTTAAAATAGCGAGACGGAACATCGCTTGAGCGTAGCAATGCCAGCACGTCCTCGTTCACGTCCTCCGACTGGTCCACGACGAGCAGTTCGTACTCGTCGAAGTCCTGGCGCAGAATGTCCTTCACCGTGTCGACCAGGACCTCGGCGCGGTCTATCGTGGGAATGACGACCGAAACACCCTTCGGGATTGCTTTGGAGTTCATATTCCTTGATCGATCACGGCCAGCAACCTGGTTGTGTAGGTCTCCCAGCTAGCCTCAGTGATAGCACGTTGCCTTCCGCGCAGGCCTTGTTCCCGGAAGCTGGAGACGTCGGTCGCGAGGCGCTGGAGGTGCCCGCTTACAGCCATGGCATCGTCTTGATCTACCAGCCAGCCGCCCCGATCCTCTACGACAGCATCTGCAATTCCTCCGACGCGAGTTCCCAGCACAGGTACACCCGCCGCCTGCGCCTCCAGGAACACCATGCCGAAACCTTCGACTCCGCGCGCCTTCGGGTCTTCGCGTGTACACAGCACGAACAGGTCCGCACAGGCGTAGAGCGCCGGCAACGCGTCGTCTTCCACGAAGCCGAGCCATGTCACGCAGTCGGTGATTCCGAGGTCGTCGGCGAGCGCTTGCAGTTTCGCCATATGCCCGCCCCTGCCCGCTACGACATAGTGCAATTGACTACGGGTCGCCTGCGTCAACGCCGCCAGGGCACGCAGGATCACATCGTGGCCCTTGTAAGCGTCCAAGCGCGACACGCTGAGCAGGATGCGCCTGTCGACCGGTATCCCGAAGCGCTTGCGCGCCTCCCTGCCATCAGCCAGCGGCCGAAATCGTTCGGCATCGACGCCGGGCGCGATCACCACTGTGCGTGCTTGAGGACAGGCAGCACGAACAAGGCCTTCAGTGTAGCGGCTGTTACAGACCACCCGACGCGCAGCGGCCAAGACACGGGATCTTAGCCATTGCTTGAAGCGAAAGCGTAGACCGGACGGGTACGGCATGACCTCGTTGCCGTGCGCCAGGATTATCAAGTCATGGCGCCCCGAGATCCACGCCAGGGTACCCTCCGGGTTCCATACAGTGGTCACCACGACTGCATCGCGCGGCAGACGGCGGATAAAACTGAAACAGCACCAATCTCGCCGTGTTCGGCCGCGCGGGATCTCAGTAGTACTGACGTGAGGTCGCGAATGTTTCTCGTCGAATGTGCTCAAGGTCAACACACACACATCGCGGCCAGCTTGCTCGATCTTTTGGGCCGCGGTCCTCGACAGCCGGCTGATTCCTCCATCGTTTGGCGGGTAGTCGTAGCTCAGAATGGCGATCGGCCTCATTGCACGCCTCCGCCCTGTAGGAGGCCGTCAAACACATCGACAAAGTCCGCCACTTGCCGCCTGGCGGTGTAGCGATCGCGATAGGAACCATCGACACCGGCTTGATCTGAAGCGAGCCAAATTAGCAGCGCCCTCGCGTCACTATCGACATCCTCACCGTCCAGGAAGAAAGCGGTGCCTGCACGCGTCAGCTCGTTGCGCGCCTCGCTAACCGGCGGTACATCGGCAATTACGAGCTTACCGAGAGCGATATAGTCAACCATCTTGGCGAAGTTGTTCCACCAGTACCGCTGGCGCCCGGGGATCAGAAGGCAGGCCTTAGCCGCAGCAATGCGTGCGTACAGTTCCCGTTGCGGCAAGTGGTCAGTGAATACGATTTTGAATGGCCACTGAGGCAGGCTGGACGTGAGGGCGTCCACGCGGGGCTGATTGAGTTCGCGCCGCCCGATGAACTCAAGCCTGAATTTGGACATAGCCTCTGGGCAAAGCTCGTGGGCTCGCGCCAGTACCGCGAAGGCATGAGCGGACTGGTTAGGCATGATTTCGCCGACGTGCAGTAGCCCAAGCGAAGGCTCATCCGGCTTTCTAAGACTGTCTAGGTAAGCCTCATCCATTCCAGTAGGAATAAACCGATATCGCGACTCCGGTAGCCCGAAGAGGTCAAAGAAGATCCCCCCGTAGGCGCTCCCCAGCCCTGTGACCATGTCGGCATGCCTCATGGTTGCTTTAAGCGTGCTCCGCTCCAGGGCTGCATTCATGAGTCCTTGCGCGGTGTGCTTCTGGCCATACCCCGCCGGATCCCGGAAATCCGCAACCCATCGCAGTCCGAACTCCCGCTGGAGACGTCGTGCGGCCCTCAGCGGACTGACGGGGACCGCGGTCGTGTAAAGCAAACGAATGCCGTGCTGACGGATCAGTCGTCGGCACATGCCTTGCGCAGCTAAACTCCAGGTCCAGTATCGATCAGGCCATTCGCCGAATATTCGGACCAGAGCCGGACTTGAAATAGCCATCCGTGAACCGGGCGAGCCCTGCTGCAACGCCGCGCCCTGGGGTCCAGGCATCAATTTGCCCGCGCGCTTTAGCGCGTTGAAGGTACGATCGCGTCCGCCCAACATCATTCGCACCCCTCGTAGCGTCGGCTCGACGTGCCGGGCTCGGTGCACCTCCACGCACGCCGGAAGCTCGGCCAGCAGGCTGTCGTCCTCGTTGTACAGATAGTTGATGTCGGTGGTGACGACGATCGGGCGATAGCCGAACTCCGGCAAGTACTTGGCGAGCTTGTGCGCACGAAACATCGCGGCATGCGTCTGCGGCGCGAAGTACGGCACCAGCATAAGCACTGGCGTCAGCCGGGCGCATTCGTCAGATCGCGTCACGGGTGCAGGCCGCGTTTGGCAAGTTGCGACCGATAAAAGGCGATATTCTGGTCAACGAACGCCTCGTAGGAAAAGCGTCGATCGACCGTTGACCGCGCAGCCTGTCCCACTCGCTCTCGGGCGTCAGCGCTGCCGGCAGCAAGTGTCAGCGAGGCCTCTACGCTTTGAATCGAGCGTGGGTCGCATAGCCAGCCGTCGATTCCGTGCTTGATGAGCTCTGGCCCACTCGATAGAACTGAAAAGATCACGGGCATTCCCAGCGCCATCGCCTCCAAGGTGGCTAGCCCGAAGGATTCGGAAAATGACGGCAAGATTACGAAGTCGAAGTTCGCAAGACGCGTGAGAACTTCATCACCGGGCAGATAGCCTATAAATTCCACCGATTCAATTGCCGGGCCCAACAGGTCGATCATCATTTCCTTTACCGACCGGCCCGCGTGCTGGGCGTCTCGCCCGAACAGGCTCAGCCTCCAATTTGGATGACTCTCGTGGAAGTGTTGCCATGCTTCGGCCAACACCAGAACCCCCTTCTTCTCGGCGAGCGTCCCGAAGTAAACGACGCGTTGGCGCGCACGGTAATCGAACTTGATTGGATATGTACCGACTATGCTGACCGCATTGTGAATAGTCGTAATCTCTCGATGCAAATCAAAGATCGTGCGCGTGCGACGCGCAGTGTAGTGACTGACCGACACCAGAGCGTCCGCCTTTTGCAGTGCCAACTTCTCCAGGATCCCGATAGATCGAGAATGCCGAATGCCGCGCTCATCGGAAAAATACCTGTGACTGCCGTGCAACCGAACTACGCGCAGTCGGCTGCAACGCGGCAGGCCAGCAGTGGCGCCCTCGAAGTCGGGAGCCTCAAGCACGTCGATCGGACCATCGGTCGCGATACAACGTACTTCTCGGGCCAAACTCAGCCGGTTAGCAAACGCGCCTCGCCACCCCTTGACTGACGGCAGTCGCGTGACACTTACGCC
>JBAVIQ010000504.1:0-12178 GCA_049687035.1 Steroidobacteraceae bacterium | reverse complement strand
ACAGGGCAATTGCAAGCCATCGGGTGCGCATTATCGTGGATCTCCTTATCAGTCGAGGCAGGTGCCAATCTTACCGCCGAACCGGCCGCTGCGCTTTCCCTGAATCCGCCTGCGTCGATCGTGCGATTCAACTCAGGGCGGCAACGCCAAGTCGATCCATGAAACGATAGCGGAACCCCTGGGAGTTGAACCCATGCACGCTCGCGCACTGACTGCCTTGCCCGGTCTGGCCGCTCTCCTCCTGCTGGCAGGGTGCGGCCTTGAAGATCGCGTCGTCGTGCGCGATCCGGTTCCTGCTGCCGAACCCATGTTCGTCGACCAGCCGCTGCCCCTCTGGCACCCGGCGCTACCGGAGGGGCATCCGCCGGTGCCTGTGATGGGGCGCGCCTTGCCGGAAGGCCACCCACCCGTGTTGCCGGAAGGGCACCCACCGATCTCCGGCGAGGAGTGTCCGGCCGGCGGCATGAGCGGCTTCGGCGACAGACCCGCCTCAGGACCGGCTGAGCCGGAAGTCATCAGCACCTAGTTGTCGCGCGGTCAGCGCACTTCGGTAGACTTTGCGGCCGCCAAGTCCGGTGACCGTTCCCCGGCTTGCACTCCGAACCGTCCGCGCGTTGGGGATCGTTGTTGCAATTCCGCCGAATTCTCCGCGAGCCACTGCTGCACTTCCTGCTGCTCGGCTTGGGCTTGTTCGCTTACTACGGGCGCGTCGCGCCAGACGACGACGGCAAGCGTCGCATCGTCGTGACCCAGGCGGAGGTCGACCTGCTGGCCACCCAGTTCCAGGGAACCTGGAGCCGGCCACCTGATCCGGTCGAGCTGCACGGACTGGTCGATTCATACGTGCGCGACGAGATCCTGTACCGCGAAGGCGTTGCGCTTGGCCTCGACCGTGACGACGCCGTGATCAAGCGCCGCGTCCGCCAGAAGCTCGACGTGCTGTTTGAGGAGTCCGTCGCGCAGAATTCCGCGACCGACGCAGATCTGCAGGCCTACCTCGATGCGAATCCAGCGGCCTTTCGCAAGCCCGCGGTCGTGAGCTTCGACCAGATCTACTTCGGCTCCGACGCCGTCACGCCGCAGCGGCTTGAGCAGGCACGCGCTGCCCTCGCGCGCGGCGCAGATCCCGAGACGTTCGGCCAGGCGACACTGCTGCCTTCACACCAGGACGCCATGCCACTCGACCTCATCGCGCGCGACTTCGGCGAGAAGTTTGCCGCGGCGCTCGCAAAGACCACCGTGGGTGAGTGGTCCGGACCCGTCACATCCGGCTTCGGTACGCATCTGGTCCGCGTCAGCGCCATCGAGCCAGCGCAGTTGCCCACGCTCGCCGACGTGCGCGAAGTTGTCGCCCGCGAATGGGAGAACGAGCGTCGCAAGCAGGCGCATGCAGATGCGCTCGCAAAACTGCGGGAGCAATACGAGATCGAGATCCAGGCCGCCCTGCCGTCGGTGCCGTCACCTTGATTGCGCGCCTGCAGCGTCTGGCATTCATGCTCGCGCTGGTCGTGGCGTTCGTGGCGCCCGCGATGGCCGATGAATTTCGCCCGGCCTACCTGCAGCTCAAGCAGCTCGATGCCAGGACATACGACGTGCTCTGGCGGGTTCCGGCACTCGATGCGAGCACGACGTTGCGGTTGCAGCCGGTCTTTCCGCAGGGTACCGAGGAGCTGACTGAACACACCAGCAGCTATGCGAGCAATGCCGCCGTGCTGCGCTGGCGCATCCGGGTGGACGGAGGCATGGCCGGCAAGGTGGTCGAATTCCCACAGCTCCCCGGCAGTCGTGTGGACGTGCTGGTGCGTGTGGAGCGTTCCGACGGCACCGAGCAACTCGGTCGCGTGCTGCCGGTCGATCCGCGCTTCACGGTGACGTCGAGTCCCGGGCACCTTGAGGTCGTCAAGACCTATACCGTACTTGGCATCGGGCACATCCTGCTCGGCTTCGATCACCTGCTGTTCGTGCTTGCCCTGCTGCTGATCGTCGACGGTACGCGCCGATTGATCGCCACCATCACGGCATTCACGATCGCGCACAGCATCACGCTCGCGCTGGCATCGCTCGGCGTGCTGAACGTTCCGGGTCCACCGGTCGAAGCGCTGATCGCACTCAGCATCGTCTTCGTTGCGGCCGAGATCGTGCATGGCCGGCAGGGACGGCCGGGTCTCACGCAACGTTATCCCTGGGTAGTGTCATTCACGTTCGGGTTGCTGCACGGGCTGGGGTTTGCGAGTGCCCTCGCCGAGGTCGGCTTGCCGCAGAATTCGATTCCGCTGGCGCTGCTGTTTTTCAACGTTGGGGTCGAGATCGGGCAGCTGATCTTCATTGCCGCCGTGCTCATGCTGATTGCGGTTGGATCACGGGTGGCTGCCACCATGCGCCTGCGCAGTCCGTCGTGGCTGTGGCACGTGCCGCCCTATGCGATCGGCGGCCTGGCGAGCTACTGGGTGTTCGAGCGTGTCGCGGGGTTCTAGCGCGAAACGACCGGCTATTCGTTGGAGCGAGGCGAAGCGTCTTCAGCCCAGGTAATGACGCGGTGTGTTGCCCCGTCCGCGACGAAGAGGTTTTTCTGCGCGTCGTCGACACTCAGGTCGTCGTGTACTTGGCCGAGATGGGCATTCGCGCCGAAGCCGGCAACATCATGGCCACCACTGCGCACGACCAGATTCGTGACCTCGCCGTCGACGAGGCCCTGCAGCTGAATCTCCTGAACGACGGGCGCTGAACCCGGGTGAGTGCTTGCACGGCGGTTGGCGGGCAGGCGACGACCCAGTATCGTTGTCGACACTTTCCGCTGGCATCACCTACCGTGCTTCCTTGAAAACCGCAGACGTCATCGTGCTGGGCGCAGGCATGGCCGGTGCTTCCGTGGCAGCCGAACTGGCCCCGGGCCGTCGCGTCGTCCTGCTCGAGACGGAAGCGCAGCCCGGATTGCATGCAACCGGGCGGTCGGCGGCGATGTTCTTCGAGACCTACGGCAACGCGACCGTTCGTGCACTGACGCGAGCCAGCCGCGAGTTCCTCGAACATCCGCCGGCCGGGTTTGCCGATGCGCCGTTGCTGAGCCCGCGTGGCGCGATGTTGGTTGCGGATGCGCCGCGGCTCTTTGCGCTCGAGGCGATGATCGAGACCGATCCAGCCGTTCGTGGCTATCGGCCGCTCGATGCGGCGGCGGCGCGTGAGCAATGTCCGCTGCTCAGCGCAGACTGGGTCGCGGGCGGCCTGCTCGACGAATCCGGTCACGACATGGACGTCGCGGCGATCCACCTCGGTTACCTGAAGCTGGGTCGGCATGCGGGTATGCAACTGGTGACGGGCACCGGCGATACCCGGATCGAGCGCGTCGGCGATGTGTGGCAGGTTCACACGCGTGTCGGGACATTTGCGGCGCCCGTGCTCGTCAACGCCACCGGTGCGTGGGCCGACGTGGTGGCGCAGCAGGCGGGTGTGCGGCCGATCGGGCTGCAGCCGCTGCGCCGGACCGCCGTCCTGCTGCCCGCACCGGCCGGGTACGATATCGCGCGATGGCCGATGGTCATCGACGTCGAGGAAGAGTTCTATTTCAAACCGGACGCCGGCAAGCTGTTGCTGTCGCCAGCCAACGAAGACCCGATGGCACCCTGCGACGCATTCCCCGACGACATCGATGTCGCCATCGCGGTGGATCGGTTCGAGCACGCGACCAGCATGCGAGTCGACCGGGTAGGGCACAGCTGGGCCGGATTGCGCAGCTTCGTCGCAGATCGCTCTCCCGTCGCGGGTTACGACTCAACTGCGCCGGAATTTTTCTGGCTCGCAGGGCAGGGCGGGTACGGCATCCAGATGGCTCCGGCTTTGGCCCGCGCCGCCGCCGCACTGGTTGCCGGTGAGCCGTTACCTGCCGACATCAAAGACCAGGGCGTCAGCGAGCAGGCGTTATCGCCCGCGCGGCTGGCCACCAATTGAATCTAGAGGACATGACAATGACAGCTTCGACACCGGAATTCCTGCGCACGCCGGACGATCGCTTCGATGCGTTGCCGGGTTACCCCTTCGCTCCGCACTACGCATGGAACCTGCCGGGCTTCGAAGGCCTGCGCATGCATTACCTCGACGAAGGTCCGCGTGATGCCGCGCACGTGTTCCTGTGCCTGCACGGGCAACCCACGTGGAGTTACCTCTACCGGCGCATGATTCCCGTGTTTCTCGGCTCCGGCGCGCGCGTCATTGCGCCCGACTTGTTCGGCTTCGGGCGGTCGGACAAACCTGTCGACGATGCCTGGTACACGTTTTCGAGGCACCGTGATTCGCTGCAGGCTTTCGTGCGAGCGCTCGACCTGCGCAACGTCACGCTCGTCTGCCAGGACTGGGGTGGCATCCTCGGACTGACGTTGCCGCTGGACGACCCGCAGCGCTTTACGCGTCTGCTCGTCATGAACACGGTGCTGGCCACCGGCAAGCAGTCACTGGGCGAAGGGTTCGTCGCCTGGCGCGCGTGGGTCAACGCGAACCCGGACCTGCGCGTCGGCGCGCTGATGAAACGCAGCTGCCGGCACCTGACGGACGCGGAGGCGGCGGCGTACGACGCGCCGTTCCCGGACCAGCGCTTCAAGGCAGGCGCGCGTCGTTTTCCCAATCTCGTGTGCGATCACCCGGACGCGGACGGCGCGGAAACCTCGCGTGCCGCAGCACGCTGGTGGCGCGACGAGTGGCGAGGCCAGGCATTCATGGTCATCGGCATGCAGGACACCGTAATTCCGGCACCAGCGATGCATGCGCTGCAGAAGCTGATCCTGAATTGCCCGCCGCCGCTCGAACTGGTGGAGGCCGGGCACTTCGTGCAGGAGTGGGGCGATAACATTGCGCGGGCGGCCCTGAGCCACTACGGCTGAGGCTGTCTGCGAGCTGCCGAGTTTCCCCGCAGTGTTAGACCCGACGTACCACGACGTCTACACGGGTGGGCGCGTCCCGCGTAATGACGGGGTTCATCGTGTCGCTGATGAACAGCAGCTTGCCGCCATCCTCGATCCGCACCTGCACGGCGTAGGCGTGGGAAGGCAGGATGCGCGACGCGTCGTACGCGAGCGCGAATTCGAAGGGAACCTGTCGCCCTTCGGTGCGGATGACTTGTTCGGCGATCAGCACCGAAGGTGCGTCGGCCAGTGCAACATCGACGGGCCGGACCGTGACTACTGCCGTCCGCGGCAACGCAATGCGCTCACGGTACGTCACGGAACCCGTTACCCGGCTTTCGACCGGGCCGCCACCAGCTTCGGGTACGACCGGTGTCGGGGAACAGCCGGCGAGCAGCAGCACCAGGCTCAGCAGGCTACGGGGCAGTGGCTTCGGGTCGGTCATGAATGCTCCTCGCATCGATTCAGTTCAGCCCTTCCGGAGCGGAGCCGGTCCCGCCTTTTTCCTGGGACGCGTGGCGCCTCTCGTGCGAGTGGGGCGGGCACCGTGCTCCGGGTCATGCGCCTCGCGCAGCCTCTGTTCGAGCCGGGTCGCCGCGTGTTCGGCCTCGAGCACGAAGTCGCGCAACGTCTCGGCCATCTGGGTCCACGGGCGGCCGCGCAGGCTGACGACGCCGTACTGCAAGTGCATCCACGGCTCCGTCACGAGCAATTCGAATCGTCCTGTCTCGAGGTCCTCGGCGATACAGGGCAGGATCGAAGCCGACACGACATCCGACGCAGCGACGATGCGCTTCACCGGCGCAAGTCCGTTGCACTCGATCGCGGGAAAAGGCCGCGGGGATGGCAGTCGCGACGAGCCTTGGCGGTGCGCGGCCAGCAGCGGATCGAGCACTCGGGGCGGAATGCGAGAAGGAGCGGCGAAGGGCCACGCCATCACGTCGGCTACCCGGAGCCGGACGTCGCTCCGCGTCAAGGGGTGGCCAGCGCGTGCGAAGAAATACACGGGGTGCTGCACGGGCATCGGCACCACCTCGAGGTCCGGCTCGCGCGTGAGCAGACTGGTTTCCGCTACGAAAAAATCGAGTGTTCGGCTGCGCAGCTGGCGGACGAGGTCGTCCCAGTTGCCCGCATGCAGCTGTACGCTGACCCCCGGAAACTGTTCGACCAGGCGCGCCGCCGCAGGACCCATGAGCGAATCCGTCGGGTAAGGGCCGCCGCCGACATCTACCCGCCCCGTGCGCAGCGCGGCACGACCTATCGCCTCGCCCTCCAGTTCGTCCGCCATGCGCAGCAGGTCGCGCGCGCGCTCGATGTAGAGCCGGCCGAGGTCCGTCGGCACGACGCCAGCGGCCGAGCGCAGGAACAGGCTGCCGCCGAAGCGCCGTTCAAGGTTCTGGATGCTGCGGGAAAGCGCGGGCTGGCTGATGTGCAGCGCAGCGGACGCCCGCACGAAACTGCGGTGCTCGGCCAGCGCGACGACCTGACGCAATTGCTGGAGTTCGAGGGCCATGCGTTAAGGATATACCGACGATATCAAACATGCATTGGACACATGGGCCCGGCTGAGCGAAGTTACGCTTCGGATTCGCGGGCGAGTCCCCGGGAAGCCGTGCCCGGCAAGAACAGAAACTACTTTCAGACAGGGTGGGGACCAAATCAACATGCAGAAGAAATTCGCAGGAGTCTTCGGCGCAGCGCTGGTCGCAGTGCTCGGCGCGCTGGGCGGCACCGCTCACGCACAGACACAGAAACCCAACATCCTGGTCATCTGGGGTGACGACATCGGCGGCTTCAACATCAGCGCGTACAACCGCGGCATGATGGGGTACAAGACGCCCAACATCGACAGCATCGCTGCCGAAGGCGCGCTGTTCACCGACTGGTATGGCCAGCAGAGCTGCACCGCCGGTCGCGCGGCGTTCATCACTGGCCAGTCGCCGATCCGCACGGGTCTCACCAAGGTAGGACTGCCGGGCGCACCGGAAGGCATGAAGGCCGAAGACCCGACGATCGCCACGCTGCTCAAGGCGCAGGGCTACGTCACCGGCCAGTTCGGCAAGAACCACCTCGGCGACCGCGACGAGATGCTGCCCACGGCACACGGCTTCGACGAGTTCTTCGGCAACCTCTATCACCTCAATGCCGAGGAAGAGCCGGAGAATCCCGACTATCCAAAGCCCGCGGAGCTGCCGAATTTCAAGAAGAACTTCGGGCCTCGCGGCGTCATCCACAGCTTTGCCGATGGCCGCATCACGGACACCGGTCCGCTCACCAGAAAGCGCATGGAGACGATCGACGAGGAAGTCACTGCCAAGGCGCTCGATTTCATGGCGCGCGCCGCGAAAGACGGCAAGCCGTTCTTCCTGTGGTGGAACTCCACCCGCATGCATATCTTCACGCACCTGAAGCCGGAATCGGAAGGCAAGACTGGGCTCGGCATCTACGCCGATGGCATGGTCGAGCACGACGCACACGTCGGCCAGGTGCTGGCCAAGCTCAAGGCGCTGGGCCTCGAGCAGAACACAATCGTCATGTACTCGACGGACAACGGCGCCGAGACGTTCACGTGGCCGGATGGCGGCACGACGATGTTCAAGGGTGAGAAGAATACCCAGTGGGAAGGTGGCTACCGCGTCCCGACGATGATCCGTTGGCCGGGCGTCATCAAGCCGGGCACCGTCATCAACGACATCGGCGCGCACGAAGACATGCTGACCACGTTCCTGGCTGCCGCCGGCGACAACGCCGTGACAGCTGACCTGCTCAAGGGCCGCAAGGTTGGCAAGACGAGCTACAAGGTTCACCTCGACGGCTATGACCTCGGACCGGCGTTGCGTGGCGAGTCCGAGTGGCCGCGCAAGGAGTTCATCTACTGGACGGACGATGGCAGCGTTGCGGCGTTGCGCTACGGCAATTGGAAGATCACGTTCCTCGAGCAGCAGGCTGAAGGCCTCAAGGTCTGGCAGGAGCCGTTCGTCGAACTCCGCGCGCCCAAGGTGACCAACCTGCGCATGGATCCATTCGAGCGCGCCGACGAAGAAAACGCGATGGGGTATCAGCGCTGGTACATGGAGAGAATGTTCATGATCGCGCCGGCCGGCGCCTACGTTGGCCGTTGGCTGCAGAGCTTCAAGGAATTCCCGCCGCGCCAGAAGCCGGGCAGCTTCAACCTCGAGCGGGTCATGGAATCGGTGATGGCGGGAACACCTTCGAAGTAGTCCCGCCGCTGGGTTGAATACTCCACGGCGCCCGTGAGGGAGCTGCCTGCATTCCCACCCCCCGCAGGCGGTTTCCCGAGCGGAGCGCCGTGGTTTCATGTTGACGCTCAGGGAATATCGAGATGCTCGGACAAGTGTCGTGAGCGCAGCGAATTTGACGCTGCCTGCAGTGGATCTATTGACGCGGTGAACGGATGCTGCGCGCGGCGATTCGCGCACACAGGACGACGTAGCGGAGAGTGGCATGGCAAGACGCGATTTGATGAATAACCTGCTGGTGCTCATGGTCTGGGGCGCGTGCGTGCCGCTGAACGCTGTAGCACGTGACACCGGGCTTATCGGCAGCCCCACGGTACCCGTGGCTCACTTTCATCCGCAGGGCCAACCGCCGTCGCAGGCGACGGTGGAACTGCAGCGAATCGCGCGGGCGTCGCTGCCGTTCGAAGACAAGCGGGACTTCGCGGAGTCGAAGCGCGGATTCATGGCAGCGCCCGCGTACACCGAAATCAGGACGGCGGATGGCAAGTCCGCCTGGCAGTTCGGCCGCTATGCGTTCCTCGACTCGAAGCAGGACTTCGACAGCATCCACCCGTCGCTGCAGCGGCAGGCAGTGCTCAATGCACAGTACGGACTCTATGAAGTCGTGCCTGGAAAGATCTGGCAGGTGCGCGGCTTCGATATTTCGAACATCACCTTCGTGCGCGGCGATACCGGCTGGATCATCTTCGACCCGCTCGTCTCGAAGGAAACGGCCGCCGCGGCACTCGCGTTTGCCAATGAGAAACTCGGCGCACGTCCCGTCGTGGCAGTCGTCTACTCGCACTCGCACGTCGATCATTTCGGTGGCGTGCGCGGTGTCGTCGACGAAGCCGACGTGAAATCGGGCAAGGTACAGGTCATCGCGCCTGCCGGATTCATGGAAGCGGCCATCTCGGAAAACGTCTACGCCGGCAACGCGATGCTCCGGCGCGCGATGTACCAGTACGGCTTGCTGTTGCCGCCGAGCCCGTTCGGCCACGTCGACCAGGCCATCGGCAAGCGGGCCTCCACGGGCACCACGGGCTTGATCGAGCCGACACGGTTGGTGGCCAAGGACATCGAGGAAATCGTCGTCGATGGCGTGACGATGGTGTTCCAGAACACGCCGGGCACCGAGGCGCCGGCCGAAATGAACACCTGGTTTCCGCAGTACAAGGCGTTCTGGGCAGCAGAGAATATTACGGCCACGATCCACAACATCTACACGTTGCGCGGCGCGCTCGTCCGCGACGCGCTGCAATGGTCGAAGCACATCAACGAGGCGCTCTACCTCTACGGTTCGCAGGCCGACGTGATGTTCGCGGCTCACACCTGGCCCCGCTGGGGCAACGCACGCATCCAGGAAGTCATGCGCACCCAGCGCGACGTGTACGCGAACCTGAACAACGCTGTGCTGCACGCGGCGAACCAGGGCGTGACGATCAACGAGATCCAGAACGTCTATCGTCTGCCGCAGAGCCTGCAGAAGGACTGGGCGGCGCACAGCTATCACGGGTCGGAAGAACACAACAGCCGCGCGGTCATAAATCGCTACCTCGGCTACTGGGACGGCAACCCGGCCACGCTGGTGCCGGCGTCGCCGCGCGATGCCGCCCCGCTCTATGTCGAGATGATGGGGGGCTCGGACAGGATCCTTGCGAAGTCACGCGAACTGTACGACGCCGGCGAGTACCAGCTTGCCATTGAATTGCTGAACAAGCTGGTTTACGCGCAGCCGACGAACCAGGTGGCCAGGAATTTGCTCGCCGATGCCTTCGAACAGATGGGGTACCAGAAGGAGAGCTCGAGCTTGCGCAACAGCTTTCTGGCCGCCGCGCTCGAGCTGCGCTCCGGCATTCCCAATGGCCTGATGCCACGGGCGGCGTCGCCGGATACCGTGCGTGCCATGTCGACGGAACTGTGGCTCGACTACCTTGGCATCCTGCTCGACAGCCACAAGGCCGACGGGCTCGCGTTCACGATCAACCTGGTGACGCCCGACAACGGCGAACAGCACGTGCTCGAGCTCAGACATTCGACGCTGACCAACATCCAGGGATACCAGGCGAAGAACGCCGACCTCACGATCACGATCAACCGGGCCGACCTCGTGCCGATCATGATGCGCAAGGCGACGTTCGCCACGCAGGCGCAGGCGGGTCGGGCGAACCTGCAGGGAAATCCGCAGGTGCTGCAGCAACTGATGGCGTGCCTGACCGATTTCGATCAGTATTTCGAAATCATGCCGGGGACCAAGGCGGTCGTCGCGGCCCCGTCATCACCCTGAGCCGCAGCGCGGCTCTGCAGCCGAGAGTCGTGAGCCGTGTCTCGCAAGCAAGCCCGCGCGCCGCAGCAGCCCGCAAAGATCACCCCTGCTCCCGGGCCTGACGCGCCCGCAAATGCATTGAATCGCTCGACTGCACTGTGGGTCGGCGCTTTCGCCGGCATTGCGCTGCTTGCGCTGGCTGCCTGGTATTATTTCGCTGCGGGTCGGTCGGGCGATCCGGCGCTGACGTCGGCAGGCGCGGCGGTCGCTGTTGCGGCGACATACGCGGGCTCGGAATCCTGCGCGCAATGCCACGCGGCCGAATCGAAATCGTGGCAGGCCTCGCAGCACGCCGTCGCTATGCAGCACGCTACCGAAAAGACGGTGCTGGGTAACTTCAACGAGGTTACGTACAGCTTCCAGGGCGTGAAGTCCGCGTTTTTCCGTCGCGACGGCAAGTACTTCATCCGGACCGACGGGCCGACCGGGAAGCTCGCAGACTTCGAGGTCAAGTACACCTTCGGCATCGCGCCGTTGCAGCAATACCTTGTCGAGTTGCCCGGTGGACGCCTGCAGGCTGTCTCGGTGACCTGGGATTCGCGACCGCGCGAGCAGGGAGGCCAGCGCTGGTTCCGCCAGTATCCCAACGAGCAGATCGACCACGCGGACGAACTCCACTGGACGCGGCGGGCTCAGAACTGGAACTTCATGTGCGCCGACTGCCACTCGACCCAGGTGCGCAAGGGCTACGACGTGGCGAGCGATTCGTTCAAGACGACGTACGCAGAAATTTCGGTGGGTTGCGAGGCATGCCACGGGCCAGGTTCGGCCCATGTGCAGTGGGCTCAACGCAAGGGCGACGAGCCGGGCAAAGGGCTGACCGTGCAATTCGACGAGCGGCGTGGCGTGGCGTGGGCTCGCAACGAGGCGGGCAAGCCTGTCCGCAGCATTCCGCGCCGGACCGAACGCGAAATCGAGGTCTGCGCCCAGTGCCATGCGCGCCGTGCGCAGATCGCGGAGGGTTATCAGCCTGGTCGCGCGTTCCTCGATCACTACCTGCCTTCACTGCTGACACCCGCGCTCTATCATGTCGACGGGCAGCAGCAGGACGAGGTGTTCGTCTGGGGCTCGTGGCTGCAGAGCCGGATGCACGCCGCCGGCGTCACGTGCAGCGACTGTCACGATCCGCACACGCAGAAGATGCGCATTCCAGGCAACACGGTCTGCGCGCAGTGCCACGAACCGTCGAAATACGACGTGGCCACGCATCACCGTCACGAGCAGGGCACCGCCGGCGCGCAGTGCGCCAACTGCCACATGCCGCAGAACACCTACATGGTCGTCGATCCCCGGCGCGACCACAGCATGCGTGTGCCGCGGCCTGACGAGAGCGTGGCGTTCGGTGTGCCGAATGCATGCAACTCGTGCCACACCGACCGCGATGCGAAGTGGGCAGCCAGGGCGGTGCACAACTGGCTCGGCCGCAACGCCGCGGGCTATCAGACCTTCATCGCCGTATTTCACGCCGCCGAAGGTGGCGAGCCGTCCGCGCTGGATAGGCTCGCCGGTGTCGCCGCAGACACGGCTCAACCCGCAATCGTGCGTGCCTCTGCGCTCGCGCGGTTGGCTGGCAGCGGCCAGTTCACACGCGACTTCGCACAGCGCATGTCCCGGGACGCAAGTCCGCTGGTGCGGCTGGCGACGGTGCAACTGGCTGACGTGATGCCCGCGGAAGCGCGCGCAGAGGTCCTCGGGCCACTGCTCGGTGATGCCACCCGTGC
>JBAVIQ010000503.1:0-1750 GCA_049687035.1 Steroidobacteraceae bacterium | reverse complement strand
GGATTCGTGCCTCCTGGCCACACAGGAGTGATGGTCCCAAGCGCGGCCAGGATGATCCCAAGTTGATTCCAGCTATTCATGGTCTGCTCCGGTAGCAATCCTACAACCGTTGGCAGCGCCGAGACCTTGCTACCGATAGACACCCCCCGGCACGGCGCGTTTCGCTGCGCGTACGTGATCGGCATCCTCGGGTTCCGCAATCGCGACCTGATGTTCTGGGAAGGTAAGTTTCGCGCCACGTGCGACGAACTCATCGTCTGCACCGATGACGGTTCCGCCGGCATCAAGGGCCTGGTCACCGCAGGCATCCGGCTCGCGATGTCGCAGCACCGGGACATCGACGAATGCGTCGCGATCGGGCCGCCCGTGATGATGAAGGGGTGTGCCGAAGCGACTCGCGGCAGCGGCATCCGCACGATCGTCAGCCTGAACCCGGTGATGGTGGATGGCACCGGCATGTGCGGCGGATGCCGCGTGAAGGTCGGCGACACCGTCAAGTTTGCCTGCGTCGACGGTCCCGACTTCGATGGTCATCTCGTCGACTTCGACGATCTCATGTTCCGCCTGCAGCGTTACCGCGCGACGGAACTCGCAGCCACCGAGCGTTTCAACGAGAGCTGCCGCATGCGCAGCCTGACGGCACAGCCGGTCGTGGCGGAGTGACGTAGTCATGCCAGGTGATGCGAGGCCGAAGAAAAAAACGATACGGATGATCCCGCAGGCGCGCACGCCTGCGCACGAACAGGATTCACGCGAGCGCGCCTGCAATTTCAGCGAAGTGAACCTGGGTTACCTGGTCGAGGACGCACAACTGGAGGCCGAGCGCTGCCTGATGTGCCCCGAGCAACCTTGCGTCGCGGGATGCCCGGTGGGTGTTGCGATTCCCGACTTCATCCAGCGCATCACGGCCCGTGACTATCGCGGCGCGTACGACGTGATCACGTCGACCAACCTGCTGCCGGCCGTCTGCGGACGTGTGTGTCCGCAGGAATCGCAATGCGAGGGCTCCTGCACGGTCGGCGACACCCTCGAGCCGGTGGCCATCGGCAGGCTGGAGCGCTGGGTCGGCGACATGGCGATCCGCGAACGCTGGTCGAACGTGCCGTACATCCAGCCCAGTGGGTTCAAGGTGGGTATCGTCGGCTCCGGCCCCGCCGGCATGGCGTGCGCGGCAGACATGGCCAAGGCAGGTTGCGAAGTCGTGGTCTTCGAGGCCTTCCACGAGCCGGGTGGCGTGCTGAAGTACGGCATTCCTGATTTCCGTCTGCCGAACACAGTGGTCGATGCCGAGATTACGAAGCTCGAGGCGCTCGGCATCCGTTTCGAGTGCAACACGCTGGTCGGCCGGCTCTTCACGATCGAGCAGATGGTCGAGGAGATGGGATTCCATGCAGTGTTCGTGGGCACCGGCGCCGGCTACCCGAGCTTCATGGGGATTCCCGGGGAATCCCTGAACGGCGTGCTCTCGGCCAACGAGCTGCTGACGCGTTGCAACCTCATGCACGCGCGCGAGTTTCCAGACTACGACACGCCCTTGCAGCCGGGCCGACGCGTGGTCGTCATCGGCGCCGGCAATACGGCGATGGATGCGCTGCGCGTCAGCCTCCGCCTCGGCGCCGAGACCGTCCGCTGCCTGTACCGGCGCAGCCGCGCCGAGGCTCCTGCCCGTGCAGAAGAGCTCCACCACGCCGAAGAGGAAGGGATCGAATTCCATTGGCTCGCCAGTCCCGTCGAGCTGCTGGACGACGGC
>JBAVIQ010000502.1:0-8203 GCA_049687035.1 Steroidobacteraceae bacterium | reverse complement strand
GACCAGCTTCGTGCTGGCGGAGGACGTGTGCGAGGCCAGGTCGTGCTGCTCGCAGAGCACGGTGCGCAGCCCGCGCCCCACCGCATCGCGCGCGATGCCCGCGCCGTTGATGCCGCCGCCGACGACGAGGACGTCGCAGGTTCCGGTCACGTTCGTCAACGGTAGATCAACACGGCAGCGCGCTGCTCGTTCCAGGCGAGTTCATCGACGCGCGTGAGGGCTTCGAGATCGCCAGGCAGCGCCTCACGATCGTCGACCCACACGCGCAGCAGTTCACTGCCGTTGATCAGGTCGATGGCCAGCCGGTCGTTTTCGTACTCGTAGGGAAAATCTCGCCACAGGTCGTAACCCGGCTGCAGGTTGCGCAGCGCCTTGAACGCCAGCGCCTGCAGCCGCCACGGACGGAAGGTCGCATGATCGTACGAAACGTCTTCGACGTGCGTCTGCAAGCCCGCGCAGAGCTTTCCCTGGTGCTTGTGGAACGTTGGCTCGAACCAGCAGGCGCGCAGCCGGCATCCCGCGAGCCAGTCGGGGGCGAGACGGTGCATTTCGGCAGCGAGCGCGCCGATGTCGAGGTCAGGCGCGCCGAACAATTCGAGCGGACGCGTGGTGCCGCGTCCTTCGGAGAGCGTAGTGCCTTCCAGCATCACGGTGCCCGGGTAGCAGCGTGCCATCGCAAGATTGGGTGCGTTGGGGCTCGGGTTGATCCAGTTGCGTTCGCCGAGCGGCCACCCGAACCCCGGCGCAGATTCCGGCTGCCAGCCCGTCATCTCGACGACGCGGTAGTCGACCTCGAGTCCGCAGCGGCGAATGAACCAGCGGCCCATCTCGCCAAGCGTGAGCCCGTGCCGCATCGGCATTTCGCCAGCGCCGACGAAGCTTTCCCAGCCCGGCCGCAGGCTCAGTCCTTCGACGGGGCGTCCGATCGGGTTCGGCCGATCGAGCACCCACACACTCTTCCCGCGGCGTGCCGCGGCTTCCAGCACGTAGCGCAGCGTCGTGATGAACGTGTAGATGCGGCAGCCGAGGTCCTGCAGGTCGACGAGCAGCACGTCGAACGTGTCGAGCATCGCGTCGGTGGGGCGCCGCACCTCGCCGTAGAGGCTGAAAATCGGAATGCCAAGCTGTGGATCGTGGAAGTCGGGTGACTCCACCATGTTGTCCTGCTTGTCGCCACGCAGGCCGTGCTGCGGGCCGAAGGCGGCAGTGAGTCGCACGTCGTCGAGCGCGGCCAACGCGTCGAGGGAATGCGTGAGATCGGCCGTGACCGAGGCGGGATGCGCGAGCAGCGCCACGCGGCGGCCGCGCAGGTCCTTGCGCAGGGCAGGGTCTGCGCAGAGGCGGTCGATGCCGAACTTCACGAGCCCGGGTTCCGCACGGCTTCGCGCAGCAGGTCCGTCGAGCCGGCCGGTTGCTTGCCGACCTGGAGCACGAAGCTGAGCCGGTGATGGAAGTCGGGCAACGCGGACGGATGCGTGAGCGCCCAGAACGTCAGGCGGCCGTCCTTTTCCTCGACGACGGCCGCAGCGCCGGCACGCAACGGCGACCCCGGTTGCGGCATCGGCAGTTCGGCAAGGTAGGTCACGGCCGTAAGCACCAGTCCCCGTTGGGTGGGTCGCACGGCCACGCGCGGCGGTCGCCGCACTTCGATCGGCGTCATGCCGCGCCGGTAGCCGACGAATCCGTACATCGCCCATTCAGTCGACGGCGAGAAGTTGAGTTCGCAATACGCCTCGCCATCGGGCAGCGCGACGAAGACTTCGAAACACGTGTGGCGCCACAGATCGTCGGTGCGTGCGGCAGGGCGCAGCTTCGGCAGCACGACCTGCGACATCTCGGCGTCGAGCACGAACCGCACGGCGAGCTTGCCGGCGCCGCCGATGCGCGCGCTCGCGGTGATGCCACGCACCGCGTTGCTCGGACTCGAGGGATGACAGGCCAGGGCGACCGTCTGTGGCTGTGTTCTTCTCATCGGACCAATTCTAATGGGACCGGCTCAGATTGGCTCGATCAACGTCGGGTCCGGGCGCTCCATCCAGCCGAGAACCGCTGCGGCGAATCGGCCGCACTCTGCGATCGCCGTTTCCCACGCGCGGATCCGCCCCGCGTGGTCGGGCCCGTAGCGATAGAAATCCTGCCGGTCGGGCAACTTGCCGTTCGGCAGCGTGGCCAGGAAGGCGGGCGAGGGGGAGACGAGCAGCATGTCGTCGAGCCACGGATGAGCACGGGGCGAGCGACGCCACGGCAGGTGCTTGTCGAGCCAGCCCGGGGTCACGAAGTCGTTGAAGTGCGGATAGAACACGATGCGACCCGTCGTGACCAGTCGTGGGTAGGGCAGCAGCAGGTGGTAGTCGACGAGCGCCCCGTCCCAATAAAACCCGGGCGGCGCGCCGGCAATGTCGCGGACGGGGGCGGCCAGCGTTGGAATGGTGCCCGACGCCAGCAGGGCATCTTCCGCGTTAGTCGTGTCGAGGCCGACGCGGGCCAGGCCGAATTCGTCGAACGCGTCGCCGTCGAACACGCTGGGTCCGGAGCCCGCGTGGAAGACGACCCGCTCGAGGTAGCACGCCAGGCGCGAGCGCGAGACCGCATTGCTCAGCACGGCCCGCCCGAACGCCAGTCTTGATTCGCGCCCATGCAATGGGCCGCGCGCCCGCGACGTCACGATGGAGAGTCTGACGCCGGGTCGCCAGCGCAGGTCGCCATCGCCTCTCGCGGCTGCGGCGATCCGGCGGCAGGCGGCGCTGACTTCGGGTGGTGTGGGGCGCGCGCTGTAAGACTGCTCGTGTACGTAAGCGTGCTGGACCCGGTCCAACGCGGCCAGCGGATCGTCCTGCGCCAGTGCCGCCATTCGCCATGCACCCACTGATGCGCCGATGAGTTCCACGGGGGACGCTTCGGGCAACCACCCATGCTGCAGTAGCAGGCGGTCGCAGGGCACGAGCGCGAGTCCTTTGGGTCCGCCCGCGGCCGCAGGAATGCACGCGATGTCGCCCGGGGCCAGTCCGCGGTCGAGAATGTGGTGCTGCGCGCGCGGGCCGGCGCGCAACAGGAAAGGGCGGGAACGGTCGCTCATCGGGGCCGCGATGCTAGCAGTTCGCACCACCGGTCCGCAGCGCTGCGCTGCGCTACGATAAGAGGCGGCTCGGGATTACCGTCAGGGAGCGAAGACCGGGTATGGGCGCATCGATCATTGTCTGCGCGCTGGCGGTGGCAGCGTTGCTCGTCGCTGAGCGACGCGGATCGCAGGCGGGCAAGTGGTTCACGAAGCCGGTCGCCTCCGCGGCATTCATTGCCGTCGCGGTGTTCGCGGGCGCGCTCGACTCGAACTACGGGCGGCTGGTCCTGCTCGGCCTCGGTCTCTGTCTGCTCGGTGACATCCTGTTGATCCCCGAGGGTCGCCTCGCAGTGTTCCGGGCCGGTGTGTTCGCGTTTCTCGCCGGGCACGTCGCGTTTGCAGCTGCGTTCCTGACGCAGCCGCGCAGCATGCCCTGGTTGGCCGTCGCGGCTGTGGTACTCGCGTTGGCGCTGTCCGGCGTGTGGCGCTGGCTCAGTCCCAGCCTGCCGGCAGACATGCGTCTGCCGGTGCAGGCCTACTTCCTGGTCATCAGCGTCATGACTGCGCTGGCCTGCGCAGTGAGCGGGGCAGGTGGTCCGCCGGTCGTTGCCGCAGGCGCGATCGCCTTCGCGGCTTCCGACATTTCGGTGGCGCGTGATCGCTTCGTCCACCAGGAGTTCGCCAATCGCGCGTGGGGGTTGCCGCTGTATTACCTGGCGCAGGTGTTGCTGGCGCTCAGTCCGTCATTGATCAGCGGTTGATCCAGCGAGACCAGGACGATGCTGCAACCCAACGAATCCCTGCCTGATGTGACACGCGTTCCTGCACCGTGGTCGCTGCGTGGGCACGCGTGGATGGTGGCGCTGCGGTTGCCCGCCGGCGATCCGGCACGGACGGCCTTCGTCCCTCCCGCGCTGCGGGCAACGGTGAAGTCGGCGTTTTCAGTGCTGATGTGCGTCGTCTACGACGAGGCGCCCTGCGGTCCTTACCGTGAGTTGCTGTTCATTCCGGGCACGATGAATTTCGGCGGCGCGCGCCACCCCTCGATCAGCCGCATTCTCGTGTCGACCTGGGACAGCGTCGTGAACGGCCGCAACAACTGGGGCATTCCGAAAGATCGGGCCGACTTCGACTGGGTACGCCACGCGGGCGGTGACCACTGGCGCGTGACGAGCGACGGCCGGGAGTTTTGCGCGCTCGAGTTCACCGAGCCGACGGGTGTGCGGCTGCCGCTCAGGACAGCATGGGTGCCGCGCAAGCTTGGCACCCTCGCACAGCGGCTTGACGACCGGACGTACTATTACCGGCCCGAAGCCACGGGTGACCTGCGCCTGTGCCGGTTGCGCCAGTGGCGCTTCGACCCGGAACTGTTCCCGGACCTGTCCCGCGCAACCGTGCTCACGGCCCTGCGCATTGAGGATTTCAAGATGGTTTTTCCGGCGGCGCGGGTCGTCGACTGAGGACGCCGTGTCCTGCCTGATGCGGCGCGCGCTCGTCGCCAGGACGACTGACCACTCCACTCGAGACAGGGCGGGTCGCGTCCATGTGAGCCCGCCCTGAATCGATGACCGTCCTGATCGCTCAACCCACGTTGTGTCTGGCGCCCGTCGCGTGCAGCGCCTGCAGTTCGCGGCTGCCGATCTTGTCGACCGCCCGGTTCAACGCGCTGTCGTAGCACGCGCGGTACTGCATCCGGCGCTGCAGGTCCCGCGAATCCGGCTCCTTGCCGCAGGCGCGTTCCGCGGCTGCCGACAGTCGCGCATACAGCACCTTGTTGCCAGCGACGCCGTCGAGGTCGAGGTCCGAGTACTTCACGACGACGCTGTCATAGTGGGGGCTGGCCCTGGCAGCGTCGCCAGCATGTGCCGTCGTGGCGATTCCGGCCGTCGCCGCCAGGGCGATCATCGTGACGAGCATCCGGGTCTTCTGCGTATTCGTTTGCATGACGTTCTCTCCTGAGTGTGTCGATCGATGCGCTTCCATTCACCGCGCATTGAGTTTGATGCAATGGCCACGGGTTTTGCCGTCGCTTTGTCGCGCCGAGCAGGCGACTCGTCGCAGTCCGGTCTGCTAAGGTTGAACGCGCCGCCACTGCGGCAGGTGTCGACCCATGCTCATATTCAAGATCGCGTACACGGCATTCGTCCTGCTCGTGGCCGTGATCTGGTGGCGCCACTACAGCTGGCGCAACTTCCTGTGGTTTTCGGATATCGCGTTCATCGGCGCGGTGCCCGCGCTCTGGCTGCAGAGTTCAGCGCTGGCGAGCGTGCTGGCCGTCGCGGTGCTGCTGCCCGAGATTCTCTGGAACGTGGATTTCGTGGCGCGATTGACGTTGCGACGTCGCATCACGGGGCTGACGGATTACATGTTCGAGCCCGAGCGTTCGAGGCTGCTGCGTGGCCTGTCGCTGTTTCACGTGCCGTTGCCGCTGGTGCTGCTCTGGATGGTCCGTGAGTACGGGTACGACGCAAGAGTGGGACTGGCGGGAGCCGTCGTGCTGGCCGCGCTGATCCTGCCCTGGAGTCGCGCGGTGAGCACGCCTGAGCGCAACATCAACTGGACCTATGGATTGGGTGGCCGCCGTTCGTCGGCGTCAGCGGCGACCTACGTAACGCTGCTCTTCTGCGCTTTCGTTGCGTTCGTCTTCGTGCCGACGCACGCGCTGCTGCAGGCGCTGTACGGCGCCCGGCCCTGACTCGGACTCACTGCGCCGCGGTCACGGCAGTCGACGGCGCAGGACGCACTGCACGCAGCCAGTCCTTCACCTCGCGCGGCTTGCGGTCGCCGAGCCACGCGAACACCAGCGAATGCCATGCCACGCGCTGCACGTAGGCACGAGTTTCGTTGAACGGGATGTTCTCGACCCAGACGTCGAGGTCCATCGGCGCAGCAGGTTGCCAGCGCCGCGCGGCGTTGGGCCCGGCGTTGTAGCCGGCGGAGGCGAGTGCCGTCTCGCCTTCGAAGCGCTGGACCAGGCTCGCGAGAAACGCGGACCCGAGCGGGATGTTTACGGCCGGTTGCACGAGCTGGGCGCGTGTCGGCACGGGCATGCCAGCGCGTCGCGCGGTCACGCGCGCCGTCTCGGGCAGCAACTGCATCAGTCCGATCGCGCCGGCACCCGACGCCGCGTTGGGCCGGAACAGGCTCTCCTGCCGGATGATCGCGTAGATCAGTTCCTCGGGCAGTCCCGTGCGCCGGCTGGCACTGCGCACTTCGACGTCGAAGGGCCGCGGATACAGCACGCCGTAATCGTTGAACAGTTTCTGCCGTGCCGCGGTCGCGATGGCCTGGTCGTGCCAGCCCCAGCGGGACGCGAGCCCAACGGCCTGCACCTGCCGCGCAGGCGGCAGCTCGTCGTAGGCCGCACGCCATTCCGCCGTCGCCTCGGCGTCCATGTCGCAGCGCAGGAGTTCGCGCGTGCGGACGAAAGCAGGATCGGCAGCCAGCGCATCGATCTCGGCATCGTTGAGCGCGAGCGGTTCGAGGCGCGGTGTGAATCTTCGATCCAGTCGCGCAGCTGCTTGCGCTGCATACCAGTTGTCGGTGGGGATGACCGCGGCATACAGCTCGCGTGCCTTGGCAGAGTCACCGAGCTGCTCGTTCGCTCGCGCCGACCAGTAACGCCAGCGTGGCTGGTCGCGCAGGATGTCGGGCATCGCTGCGATTGCGGCCGCTGCTTCGCGCCAGTCAGCGGCCCAGAGCGCGGCGCGGGCGTGCCATTCGTGGGCGCGCTCGTCGAAGTCGTCTTCGTGCACGGCGCGGAAGAACTCCAGCGAGCGCGGATGACGACTCCACGACAGCGCGAGGGCGACGGACAGGGCGTAAGGACTCGCCGCGCGCGCATCGAGTCCGCGGGACTGCAGCAGTGCCGGGAAAGCGGCCGCGGCCGCTTCGGCGTCCGCGCGCGCGTAGCGCGACCAGCCTTCCTCGAGCGCCTGTGGCTCGACGGGTTTCGCCGGTTGCGCGATCAGCGCCGCGATTTCGCGCCCCGGTTGCTCGATCAGGGCGGACCATTGCAGCAATGGCGCGGCGCGATCAGCGGGCAGCGTCTTGGCGAGGAAGCGCGCGAGCCCTGCGTCGCCCGCTGCGAGCGCCAGGCGGGCACGCCGCTCGATCAGAACGTCACCTGGCCCGCCCCGCGCGCGCCACCAAGCGAGCGGCGGATCGCAAGCGTCGGGCAGGCTCTTGGCGGTGAGCCAGGTGTCGGTCAGTTCTTCCGCCAGCCCATCGGTCTGGCCCAGGGCGACGCGCGCGGCGAGCCAATGGCAGCGCAGCGCGGACTGCGTGTCGCGGTCCTCGCGGTACTGCCCGACGTACGTCGACCAGGCCTGTCGCGCGGCGAGGTCGGCCAGCCACGCCGACCGCAGTGTCCGTGTTACTGGGCGATCCCCCTGTTGCGCGAGAAACGCTGCAACCTCGTCGTCCAGCGGGAGCCGCGCGTCGGCGCCGGGCTGCGCCGCGAGGGGTCGATTCAGCGCCAGTTGCTGGTTCAGTCGCGCCGCCTGCAGGTAGGGGTAGAGCGGATACCGTTGCAGGGCCTCGGAATCGCCGCCGGCAGGGGCGAAAGGCGCGGCAGCGACGCTGGCCATGGCCGCAACGAAGGCCTCGCGCACGTGCTTCAGGGTGGCGTTGTCGTCGTCCGCGCGCGCGGATGAGCCCAGCGCGGGCAGCGTGAATAACAGCAGGGCAATGAGGCGCGGTGCGATCTGCATGGGGGTTCATCCGGGGCGCGACGGCAAGTTACCGCATTGCAACAGGAAATTCGCCGCCATTTTTGCTGGTTGTTACTCTCGTACAACAAACTTGACTGACGGTAAACGAGAATATACAAAGGGTCGCAATTCTGGGCGGGACGGGGAACCATGCCCGTTGCGCACCGGCGAAATGGACCATTCATTCGGGGGAATTAGATGAACACTGCCTCTGGTAGTTCGATTGTCCTGCGTACGGCCGTCGTCCTGGCTCTTTTCGGCGCGGCCCCGCTGGCTGGCGCGGCGGACGCGAGGGATTCGCTCGCCCTCGAAGAGATCGTCGTCACCGCGACCAAGGTCGCCCAGGACATCGACAGCACGCCGGCGGCGATCACCGCCATCACGGCGGACGCGATCGGCCCCGGCGGTATCCGGGAAGTGCGCGACCTCGCAC